>CAZKKD010000001.1:0-11204 GCA_964553265.1 uncultured Planctomycetales bacterium
GCCCCCTGGTTTCGATCAGGGGGCTTTTTCATGGCGTGGCGTATATCCCGATGCGGAAGGTGGCATCTCATTATCAATCTTTCCCGGACCTGGCGGACGCCGAAGTCTTGGCTTATCTGAAGTAAATTGCGCGGCTTCACAGTAACGAGAAACGACCGCAGAACCAAGAGAGCAGACCTCCTGGCCGCCCCGAAAACGCGGTTGTCAACCCTGGAACAGGAAGTCACTTCCTCTGCTGCCTGCGGACAAATCGATCAACGCATCCGCTTCGTCTTTCCGCCTCTGCGCCGTTCTGGTCGGGGAACAGGCTACCCGCGTGTCGGCGGCAGAAGGACCTCGGCGGTACAGCCCGGACCATCGCCATTGTTGTGCACGGTCACGGTTCCGTCGTGCTGCTCCACAATGCGCTTGACCAGGCTGAGGCCCAGGCCCGTGCCTTCCCGACGGGAGGTGTAGAAGGGCCGGAAGACCTTGTCCGCGTTTTCGGGCGGGATGCCTTCCCCTTCGTCGACAATGCGGATGCGCGCTTCACCGCTCGGGGCGATATCAATGCGAAACGCAATGTTTCCGCGCGATGGCGTGTGCTCGGCAGCGTTGTTGAGCAGATTGGTCAAGGCCTGCGTCAAGCGATACGAATCGGCCTTGACCGCCAGTCCCTTTGCGTCGGACGCCACATCGAATGCGATGTTGTGCGCCAACGGTTCGCTGTTTTTCCAGGCGTCGAAACCCTTGCGACAGAGATCGTCCAGTGCCACAGCCTTCACATCCTCAAGCGTTACGGGCTGCCGCAGTTTGAGCAGGTCATCCATAAGTACCTTGAGCCGCCCGGCCTGTCTTCCAATCCGGTTCAGCTGCTCCAGGCACAGTTCACGGTCCGGCTCGCGTGTGAACTGCTCCTGCAGAAGCTCCAATGGCACAAGAATCCCGTTGAGGGGGTTGCGCACTTCGTGAGCCACCGAGGCGGCCACGTCTCCCAAGGCGCGGGCAGCATCGTCGGAGGCTCGACGCTGTTCGGCCCGCTTGCGGCGGGTGATGTCTTTGACCACGCCGGTGTACTCGGTGAGACTTCCGTCCCCACCATAACGCGGCACGAGATGACTTTCGACCCAGATCGTGGCCCCGTCCTTTCGCAGCAGCCGGTGCTCGAGGGGATCGGGGTGCCGGCCGGCCAGCAATGCGGCCGCCTGTTCCTTCACCGCCGCATGTTCTTCCGGCGGCACCATGGTGATCCAGAGGTAGGGATCGGCGTCGAAATCCTCCTGGGTGTAGCCAATCACGGCTTCCGACGTGCGGCTGTGCAGGGTCTGGACCGGGGCTCCATCCTGCAGGATGACGGTATAGGTGTAGTCCGTGATGGCCCGGGTAAGCGAGCGGTACCACTCCACGGCATCGCGCTGAACAGCGGGGGATGGCGATGGCGGCAGCGCAGCCGACTGTCCGCCTGCCGCTTCGGTGACGCCGGACGCACCTTCGGTGCTTGCGACCGTGGCAACGGATTCGTTTCCGTCGGCCTTCATGATGAACACTCCTTGCGTTGCAGCGTGTGCGTCAGTCTCCGGCTGCGGATGCGTCGGCCGGCTTGATCTCCGCAAATGCGCGGCGCAGGTCGTTTACGTCATACGGCTTTTCCAGAACCAACTGCGCTCCGCAATCGCGGATGTCGTCGGGATCCCACTTCTTCATGTAGCCGGAGACGATCACAACGAACAGATCGGGCTTCTGCTGCTTGAAACGAAACGCCAGCTCCACGCCGTGGCTGTCGGGCAGTCCGATGTCGATGAGCGCGGCGTCGGGGCCGAACTGCACGAACGCATCGTGCGCATCATTCGCCGTTGCGCAGGCCTCAACGGTATGCCCGTCGAGTTCCAGCAGGTCGTGCAGGCCCTCGCGTTCGTCTTCATTGTCTTCCACGATCAAGATCCGTCGCATATGCGATCGCTCCTTATGAACGTGCGGACCGCGAGAGCAGGTCCACGATCTCCCGGGGGTCGAACGGCTTGCCGATCACCCGTTCGGCCCCATTCTCCGTTGCCCGCTGGATGAATTCCGGCTTGTGGGCTTCGGCCGTGATCATGACCACCCGCGCGCCGGATCCGTTGTGGTGCATCTCCTTGAGTAGCTCCAGGCCGGCGCCGTCGCCGAGTCTGTTGTCCAGGAGCACCCAGTCGTACTCCGCCTGCGAAAGGCAGCGGCGGCCGTCCGCGAAGCTGGCGGCGGCATCAATACGGGACGCAACGGAATCGACGAGTTCGCTCAACAGTTCCCGCATGATCAGTTCATCATCCACGATCAGGATGCGCCACCCCGGTGCTCCGTCCGCCTGTTCCACGGTCGGGTGGAACGAACGCGGTGAGGCCGGTGAGGCGTCGTTGCGGGCCGGTCGTGTTGTCGTCTGTTCCTTCTCCATGAACGGCAGCCTACCATATGGCGGGAATCCGGCCATAGGCGGACGTCGCGATGTAGCTAGGCAAAAAACCTAGATTCGGGCAGGGGTGGGCGGATGCATGCGTTGCGCGGATCAAGGGAATGCGGAAGGAAACGCGCCCGGTAAGGCTGGCTGAAAGCCCTACCGGTTCGCGGCTGCGCCCGGCGTGCCGTCTGCTGAGGTGCGAGGCGCCGCCACCGGGGTGGACGGGCATGCGCCGGAAGCCGTGGCACAGATTCTACAGCTCGGCAATGCCCTGCCGTACGGCGTAACGGACCACGTCCACGATGCTGTCGGCGCCGATCTTCTTCATCAGGTTGGTTCGATGCACCAGCACGGTCTTGGGGCTGATGTTGAGTTGACTGGCAATGACCTTGGTGTGGTGCCCCTCGGCCAGGAGCTGGAGCACTTCGCGTTCGCGCGGCGTGAGGTCGGCGAAGGCTTCGCTGCGGGCGGTCTTCTGCCGATCGATGTGCTGATCCACCAGGTCGCCGCTGACCTTTGGACAGAGGTAGGTCTCGCCGTTGGCCACGGTGCGTACGGCGGCGGGCAATTCGTGCGCGGCGGAGCTTTTGAGCACATAGCCCGAAGCCCCCGCCTTGAGCATGGCGCTCACGAGGCCGCGTTCGCGGTGCATGCTCAGGCAGATCACGCGCGGCGCGCTCTTCATGGAGACGATTTCACGCGTGGCGTCGATGCCGTTGAGGTCCGGCATGCTGATATCCATGATCACGATGTCCGGCGCATGCTCCTTGACCACGCGAAGCGCACTGCGGCCATCGCCGGCGTCACCCACCACGTCGAAACCATCCTGCCGGTCCAGGAGCGACTGCAGGCTCTCGCGCAGGATGGGGTGGTCGTCTACGAGAACGATGCGGATGGCTTTCCTCATGCCCGATCCCCCTTCGGTTCGGCCTCCGGTCGGACGAGCGGCAGACGAATCTCCACCCGGGTACCGTCGCCGGGGATGGATTCGATCTTCACCTCGCCACCGAGGGCGTCCACGCGCTCGCGGATGTTCTGCAGGCCAAAGCCGCCGTTGCGGGAAAGACCTTTGGAAACGGACTCGGGCTCAAAGCCCTTGCCGTCGTCGTGGACAACCAGTCGCAACGAATCCTCATTGCACTCGAAGGTTACCCTCGCTTTCTCGGACTCTGCGTGGCGCGCAACATTGTACAGAAGCTCCCGCAGAGACTGGTAGAGGCATGCGGCCACCTGTGTGGGCACGGCATGGTTGCGCGCCTGTTCCTCCCAGACAATCGACAGCCCTTCCCGTTCCTGCAGGTTCTGGCAGAGCTCGCGCGCAGCCGCCGCGAAGCCCGCGCGCTCCAGCGTGGGGCTGGCGAGTTCGAAGATAAGGTCGCGGATGAGATCCGCCGCCGTGGCCAGCAGGTCTTCAATTTCGGCGGTCTCGGTCTTGCGATCATCGGGCAGCAGATCCCCCAGGCCGGCCAACTTGATCTGACAGGCGGCGAGGAGTTGCCCCACCTCGTCATGAAGCCCGGCCGCGATACGCCGGCGTTCGTCCTCCTGTGCGGCCAACAGGCGTTTGGTCATCGCCCGGAGTTCCGTCGTGCGTTCGCGTACGCGCGCTTCGAGTTGATCGTGCGATTCCTGGCGCAGATCTTCGAGCTCCTTGCGGTCGGTGATGTCTCGGGCAGAGCCGAACCACTCGACGATGTTCCCCTGTTCGTCCAGGATCGGTATGGCGCGCGAAGAGATCCACCCGATGCCGCCGTCTTCGCGCACCACCCGGTGTTGCAATTTGAACGCACTCCTGGTGCGAACGGCCTCTCGTATGGCCGCAAGCACGCGCGGCCGATCATCCGGATGAATGTATTTCTCCATCCACTTCCGATCCGGATCCTTCGTCTCCGCAAGAAAGTCCTGGCTGAGCAATTCGCGCATCTCCTCCCAGTCCGGACTCATGCGATACAGGACATCCTCGCTGGCCGTGACCAGCGCGCGGATCCGCTTTTCGCTTTCGCGCAACTGCTCGGCTTCTTGCCGGTGGCTGCTGTCGCTGAGAACAGCGTGACAGACCACCTCCTCCTCGGGCTCATCCAACGGCACGATCTCCAGCCGTCCCCAGAAGCGCGTGTCGTCAACACGGAGAAACTCGGCCTGCAGTACCTGCGGCCTGTGGCTGGAGAGCACGCGCTTGCAGTGCAGGTAGCAGTCGTCGACCCATTCCGGGGCGACCAGGGATTCCAGATGCTCGCCCAGCAGCGCATCGCGTTCCCGGCCGAGGAGGGAAGCGGCCGTCAGGTTGGCTGCCCGGATGATCCGGCTGGCGTCCAGCGACAGATAGCCCACCGGCGCGTTCTCGTACACGTTGCGATAGCGCCTGTAAAGATCCCGCAGATCCGCTTCGGCCTCGCGAAGAGACTCGTTCTGGATCTCCAACTCCACCTGGTGAACGCTCAGCTCGTGCGCCAGCGCGCGGGCGTCCCGGTCGCTCAACTCGTCGATGCTCTCCCGCTGGCCCCGCACACGCTCCTCGGCCTGTTCGCGCAGATCCTCGGCGCTCGGTGGTTTGCGGTACTGTTTCGGCGGGTTCATGGCGTGTCCTCCCCGGCGGCTTCCTCAATGGCGAGCAGGCTCAGGGCCGGCAGGCTGTCTTCCTGGTCCAACCGACGGGCATTGAGCAGCAAAAGAAGCTGGTCACGCTGATGAGCAGTTCGCGCTGCAGCGCCTGCGCCTCGTCGGCGTGATGGCACAGCCGGGCTTCAACTCGCCGAAGAACGCCTTCAGCGCATCCAGCCCCCCGGCCGATGACCCCACCCCGACAAGGAGATGGCCGTTCGTGCTGCCCCTGCCACCACCGGTTAAAGATTGTTCATCGGCGTTCTGTCCGGATGTATCGGCGTTGTCCCTCATTCCCTGCACCCCTGAAAAACCATATTTGTCTGGCACGTCCGGCCATGCCATTATGCCCACTGGAGCATATTTCCGCAACAGTATCCCCTCTGATCCGGTGTCCGCCTCGCAGGTCGACTTCGCCCACTGCGCGCTGCCCTTGCCGGGGACGCCCCATGCCTGACTGGCTCTGGCGTAACCGGGGAATCCATGGACGAAGTCGTGTCAGGGCCACCTCGGCGCACCAGATTCGGCGAAGGACGCGCGCGCTCACAGTACTGAACGGCTCGAGGAAAGCCCCTCGGGCCTTCGCGTTGCATCGTCCCGAGCCGATGCCAAACCGACTTTCAATCGCGAGAAGGAGACGGGTCCCGGACCATCCGTTGCCGATCAAGCGATGACCCGTCAGCTGGCGAGCCCCTCCAGCCGGCCAGGATGGCCACCGACCTAACCGGGCAGTGATGGTGTTGCCCCGAGGGTCACCGGGAACCGAAATGCGAGCCCGGGATGCGTTCGCGTTTGGCGCCGGGGGGCGTCCATTCGAGGGTCAGGCCCTGGCCCCCGCCCTTTTCGAAGAAATCGATTCGGATTGGATGCAGCCCCGGCGTCAGCCGGATGCGGCACGACTTCGTGACCATGGGGTGCAGCCCGTCATTGTCGATCAACACGGCGTCATGGAGCGTCAAGCGGCTGCCGTCGTCGCTGGTCAAATGGAAGGCGTATTCGCCCGCCCGCTCGATCCGCAGATACCCGTCAACCCGGAGGCCGAATTCGTCTCTGGCTTCCACGCCGTCGAGCGAAACCCCGGCTACCGTCTCGACCAGGTCGGCTTCCAGGGCGTCGAAGTCGGGCAGCGCTTTCCACGTGCCGCGGTAGAGCGCACGCCGCAGGCCCGGCTGGAGGTCCGCGGCGGCCACCCTCCCCTCCAGCAGCGGAGCGTCGAAGTCGAAGCTGAGTTCCGCTACAGCGAGGTCCCGACCTGGCGGGAGCGTCAGACGGTACCACCGGTACGACACGGGGGCATCCAGCCGGATGATCAGCGCTTCGCCACGGGCGGGGCCTCCCGCGATGCGGTGGAGTACGGTTGCGCCCCCGTTTTCGCTTCGGTCCGAGCCCATCAGCAACGCCCCCCGGAGTGAGGCTTCGTGTCCGAGTGCGGCCCGCACCGTGATGCGGTTGACCGCGCACGGAAGCGCCCTATCGATCCCGATGGAGATGGGGTCGGCGTCGCCTGCCGCCCGGCAGACCGTTTCCGGATCGCCGTCAAACGCATCGGCCAGATCCAGCGGCGCCTCACTGAGCCCGAACAGGTCCTCTTCCCGCTGTACGGTGGACGTGATGAAATGCATCAACATGTCCGCGTCATACACCATCAGGTGCTCATCGGGCGTCCGTACAAACAGGTAGCCCCTCTCCAGGTTCATCTCTGGAATGATGCGGACCTGCAATCGCGGCTGCCAGCGCAGCGGAGTCAGGCGGCGATTGTGGTCGGCGCGGTCAAAGAGCAGCAGACGCGCTCCGACTTCGGCAATGATCCGGTGCGCCCCCCCCTCCTGCGGCTTCGGAAAGACCGGCAGTCTTCCGCGGACCGCGAGCGGATAGTGAAACTGTCGCATATGCGTGTTGGGTTCGTACCCTTTCCAGAGCGTCATGATCTGGCGGACCAGGAACTGCTCTTCCCGCTCCGTCAGATCGCCCTTTTGGAGCAGCCCCTGTACCCAGCAGATGCCGGGTTCATGCCCGCCACGTTGTGCGAGAAGCGATTCGCGATACATGTCGATGAGCTCGCGACGCTTCGCAGGGGAGGCAAGGATCCGGTTGAGCCGGCCCACATGGACCGATAGATCCCACGTATCCGCCAGGTCCGCAAGCGGGGGAAACTCGGCCAGCAGGCGGGGGTCCCGCTCCCAGAAGTCGGCTTCGACCACGCGGAAGTCGGACGCGGTATCGCCCTGTGAGAAGGCGTGCTGATCAAGAACGATGGGGGCATCCGGTAGGATGTACGACGCCCATGTCCACATCCACCCGACCAGGACCGGCATCGAGTTCCGCAGAGAACAACCGGTGATGCGGCGGTCAAATTCGCCGCGCCCCCGCAGTTCGCCGGTCAACCGATCCAGTCGATACAGCGGCGGCCGCGGATCTGCCCAATACTTCTTGTGCGTTACGGCTTCCCGGGAAAACAGAGGGATGACACGCAGTTCGTTTGACGCATCATCGACAATGAGCGCGTGATTGATGACTTCCGGGATCGACCGTTCTTGCGTGAAAACAACCTCGCTGCCTTCTCGACTTACTTTGTCCATTCCGGGCCGCAGCGTAATGTCCAGCGTTCGCTGCCAGCGCGTCTCGCCGGTTCGGAGGTCCAGGCAACAGACATTGTGGAAGGGGCGCTTCGCGGTGCGCGATTCGGCGATGTAGACCCGCTCCGGATCGGTGAGGAGTGTCAGGTACCCGCCCGGCATCGTCCGCTCCCACAGCTTCTCCCGGTCTTCCAGGCTGTACGCTGCGAGACGGCGCGACTCAAGCCCCACCAGGAATACGTCGTCCTGGAGATAACCGAGATCATCATGGAAACGATTGTCGAAGCCCCGGAATCTCAGCAGCACCTCGCGTTGTGCGCTTCCTTCCGCCTGTCGCCAGACCACCGACTCCGGTTCCGGCGCATCCAGGATGGCCTGAATGGTTGCGTCGTCCGGGGTGTTGGGATTTCCCCGGAAGCTATATCTGGTTTTCGGGAATACACGTCCGGCGTCCAGGAAATAGATTTGATCCTTCCGATGCCAATAGGCCTCTGCGTCGGTCTGAAAAAGAGTCACGGGCTCGTCAAGAGCTGGCAAAGAGTAGCGGACCAGCGTTTTCTCATTCCCCCTTTGCATTTCGATGTATGCATGGGCGTCATCTGCCGAATCAAACCGATGGGGAGGGATTCTCCGCATGGCCCGCAATCCCTGGAGTTCGCCCAACCAGGCCAGGGCGGCTTTGCGGTTCGGGTCGGTGGCGGGAGCGGTCCGGAGCAGGGAGTCCGCGATCTCGATTGCTTCCAGCACATTGCCGCGACGTCGCTGCAGTTGCGACAGCGCCCAGTGGGCGTCCGGGTCGGTGGGGTCCAGTTGGAGCGCCGCAGCCAAAGAGGCCGTCGCCCCATTGCTCTGATCCAGGCTCTGCTGGCATTGCGCGATATGGGTATGGGCTTTCACGGGCCGGGAGAACTGGGGGGAATGACTGGCGCGGTACACGCCGAAACGGTTCCCCATGCGCACCGCGACCACGTCACCTTCGGCGTCGAGACCCGAATGCGACCCCGGAATCCACTTCTTCCATCTGAGCTCGGCCGTATCGACATCGTACAGGTAGACGGTCCGTTCTTTCCACCCCCACAGGCGACTTCCTTTCAACGTCACCCACGGAAACCACTCGCGAACCCCGAGACGGGTGTCATCGCCTTCATACGCGCTGTTCAACGCTTGGAACAGACGCACGGGGACGGGGCGGTACAGACCGCTCTCCTCATCGACCAGGGGAACGAATCCCTTCGCCTGCGCTGCAGGAAGGTTTTCGTAACAGTGAGAGAACAGGAATTGCCCTTCGCACCGGGAGAGCGTTTTCGTCCGAAGGTCATAGCGGTAGTACGCATCATCTTCTGGACGGCTTCGATTCTCAGTGGCGCGCAGGAGAAGGTGGTCCTTGGCCGGCCACATCTGTGCGAAGGTCAACTCAAAGAAATCGTGTGCGCAGGTACCCTTCAGCGGGTCAATGGCATGAAGTCCATGCAGCCAGGCCGAACCCTCGTACAACTTGGAATCTCGAACCGAAAACGCAAAGACAGAGCATTCCCGGCGGACCCAGATCCGTTCGCCATCGGAAATCCGGTGCCCCGACAGTCCATGTTCGTCCTGCAGGATCAGGACATCCTGCTTGTCGAAGAGATACAACGACAGCGGACCGGTGCTGTGATTCTCGATGATGCTGCCCTTGCCCTTCCACCACTCAATCGAATCGGGGCGTGCACTGAAACGACGGATCTCCTCCCCGGTCTGCCGGTCAAAAATCTGCACCCAGGTCTTCGAAGCGAAATACACCCGCTCCTTCCGCACCACCAGGCAGTACGTGCACGTCCGTCCCATGTTCTCGCCGTTCTCAACCGGCGCGGTCCAGCGCGCTTGACCGGAGAGAAGATCGACGCAGGTCAGGGTTGTGGGGCTGGCGCAGTACAGGATGTCGCCGTCGTGGATCTTGAATGGACGGGTGTAATCGATCGCGCGGTTGTAGCCAGTGTAATCCAGATCATAGCGTCGCGTACCGTGCTCGAAATAGCCGGGGCCGGTTTCGATCATCATCGGATTGTACCAACGGGCCTCCCAGAGAAACGGTCTCGCCGTTTCGTCGACCCAACGGAGATACTCCCGGTACGCCTCGATCGCTTCCTCGTATTCTTGGTTGGCCTGCAGCGCCCGTCCCAGGTCGAAGAACGCACTGGCGGCATCGGCAGCGTCCCGGCGGAACTGCCTTACCGTTGCCTCGCGGACAGCCTTCGCCTGGGCGTCATCCGCTTGCAGCGCGGCCAGGCGCTCCCGGGCCCGGCCTTCGTAATGGTGCGCCCGGGAGTAGAACACGTCGCCATTCTGTTGCTCCGCTTCACGGAGCTTCGCGATCGCAAGCTCCAGCACGGGGAGAATTGCTGCCCGGTCCGTGTCAGTCAACCCCGGCGCCCTGTGTTCTTGCGCATGGGCATGGGCGGCCTCTTCCAGCGCAGCCGCCTGCTCCAGGAACTGCAATCCTTCGCCGAAGTGACGTTTCGCAAGCGGGGTCTCTTCCTCACGGTAGTCCATGGCCAATGTCGTTGGCTCCAGCCCGAGGCGCGTGGCGATGATGTGGGCAACATCGGCTTCCAATTGAAACACCCCGCCCACCGTGCCGTCGGCGGTATGGGAGGCCTGGCCCTGAATCTGTCCGCTTTCGGCCATGACAAGGTTCACCGTCACGCGCAACCGACTCGCCGGGTCGTCCCACTCCCCGACCAGTTGGACCGACCCGGTAACAAGGGCATCGACCCCCAGCATCTCCGGCGTCACGTTTTCCCTGGACGCCGTCACCGCCCGGATGCGTTGCCGTTCGAGCAATGTCACCGTATCGAGGCCAGCAAGCTTGACGGCGAGCGCTTCCGCTACCGCCCCCCCAACCACGGTGCACGCTGCGGAGCAGCGAAGTCCACGATTGCAATGCGCTTGCGCGCAGCAGGTCTCTCGCCAGCCAGGACGGGAGTGTGCAGATACGCAGTGAAAAGAGACAACAGGCACACGGCCACCCGTCGCCACTCCACGCGCCGTTTGCGCTGCACGACATCCCCCCGGCGCATTTCGCGACACGGCTCGTCGCGGGGGGTCCGGATTCTCCCGACAGTCTTCCCGTTCAACATGCGGAACCCTTTTGATCCGATGCGTGCACGTGTCCCAGCTCCTGCTATACCCGGCGTATCTTACATTGCATACACCAGCCCGTCCAGACAGGGGCCACAATTCTTATGCGACCAGATAGCAAGGCGTTGGAAGAAGCGTAAGGACGCGTCCTGACGCCCCCTGCCACCCGCAACAGCCTGTTCCGTTTCCTTCCGGGCGGGACAGGACTTTGCGGACCCGGTAGATCCATTGCCTTCCGTTCTCTTCCCCATTCCGCCGCTTTCGTTGACAAGGGCCGGATCATGCGTTAGCTTAGCATTGGAAAGGGAGTTGTGCATTTCCGTCCTGGCGACGCGACACAGACGCTTCGGGCCGCCGTCGGCCCGCTTTCACGTCATGGGACTTTCGGGCTGCAGCGGGGACAGGGCGCTGGCGCCCCTCTCCATGCGACAGGCAAGGACGCATTGATGTCTGACGTTCTCCTGATCGAGACCGATCCAGCCATCACGGCCGCCCTCCGC
>CAZKKD010000001.1:11304-34122 GCA_964553265.1 uncultured Planctomycetales bacterium
GATGTCTGACGTTCTCCTGATCGAGACCGATCCAGCCATCACGGCCGCCCTCCGCAAACCAGTCGATCCCAGCGAACTCCGGGCCAAGGTCCGGGCGCACCTGGAATTGAAGCAGCTTCGCGAGGCAGCACACCGCAACGGGTGGGAGATGCGCGAGACCATGGACCGGCTCGGGAAGACGCTCGGTCTCCAGCGCCAGTTCCTTTCCCTGGTTACTCACGACCTCCGCACCCCGCTCACTACCGTAAAGCTGACGGCAGAGCTTCTTCGCGACCAACTCCGCAACCGCCTGCCCGATCTGACCCCTGCACAGGAAAACCTGTTTGCCGTGCTTCTGCGCAATATCTTGCGGATCGAAGGCAGTTTCAACGAGATCATGAACGTCACCCGCTTCGACACCCAGGCGCCGCGCCTGCGCTTGGCCCCCCTGGATGTCAATGCCGTTGTGGAGGATGCCATTTCGGCGTGCGCCCCGCACACCCACCGGGCCGAAATCCGCATCCGGTTCGGCTTCTCTCCCCTGCCCCGCCTGCGGGCCGACGGCCAGTTGCTTCATCAACTGGTCGTGAACCTGCTCAGCCTCTGCCTGGCGCGGATGGACATCCGCGACCACGCGACCGTGGAGACCGCGCCGCTGGATCCGGGCGTGCGCCTCCGGATTTCCGATACCGGCCCCCATCTCGATCCGGCCAACCTCCGCCGCATCCAGGAGGGGTTGGACGAAGACATGCCCTCCCCCCGTACGCGCGTCGGCCTCTACCTCGCCCATCGGACCGCACGCGCTCACGGCGGGACCCTCACCCTCGAATCCGCACCGGGGTCCGGACTGGCCTTCGTCGTCGACCTCCCCCTTGCGCCGGCGGAAGCGGTTGGGTAGATTGTACCGCTTGACAATGCGCTTTCGGCCCGCCCTGCCACACGTCGCACGGACCGACGTATCCCGCGCCACCGGGCGCAGGGCCGCCGGAGGCCAACCGTGGAAGGAATGCACCCATGAGCAACACCACCCTCGCCATCGGGATTGTCGGCGCCGGCACGGTCGGCGGCGGCGTTATCCGCCTTCTGCTGGAGCGGGCCGACCTGCTCTCCGAGCGAACCGGCGCCACCCTGCGCCTGGCACGCGTCGCCGACCTGGATCCTCAGCGCGTCAGCGTGCTGGGCGTGCCGGATGCGCACATCACCGACGACTACCGCACCGTCTGCAATGACCCCGAGATCGACATCGTGGTCGAACTCGTCGGCGGTACGGGCGTGGCCTACGACGTGGTCGAATGCGCCCTGCGCGCGGGCAAGGCCGTTGTCACCGCCAACAAGGCCCTCCTCGCCGAGCGCGGCGGCCCCCTCTTTGCGCTGGCGGCCGAACAGGGCGTGCCGCTCCTCTTCGAAGCCGCCGTTTGCGGGGCCATCCCGATCATCCAGGCCATTCGCGACGGGTTGGTGGCCAACCGCATCACCGGACTTCTGGGCATCGTGAACGGAACCTGCAACTACATCCTCACGCAGATGCTGGAGCATGAGCAACCCTACGACGAAGCGCTGGGCGACGCACAACGCCTCGGCTATGCGGAGGCCGACCCCACGTTCGACGTGGAAGGGAACGATTCGGCCCACAAGCTCGCGTTGTTGGCTGCCCTCGGCTTCGGCACCACGCCGGACTACGAATGCATTCCCGTCCAGGGCATCCGGGGCCTCCCGCTGCAGGACGTCCGGATGGCGGCCGAGATGGGGTACGTCACCAAGCTCCTGGCGGTGGCCCGTCCGCACGAGGGGCAGCTTTTCCTCTCGGTCCACCCGGCCCTCCTGCCGGACTCGCACCCCCTGGCCAACGTCTCCGGCAGCATGAACGCGGTGGCGCTGGACACCGACGCGGCCCAGGAAGCCATGTTCTACGGCCGCGGCGCCGGCCAGATGCCCACCGCCAGCGCCGTGGTGAGCGACCTCGCCGCCCTGGCCCGCACACGGGCAACGGGCGGAGACTTCCTCACCTGGCAGCCGCCGAAGACCGGCGCGTATACGCTTGCATCCTTTGCCGACTATACCTGCCGCTATTTCCTGCGGTTTGCCGTCCGGGACGATTTCGGGGTGCTCGGACGCATCACCACCATCCTGGGCGAGGAACGCGTCAGCCTGACCGCGGTCCAGCAGCACGCCGAACACGGCGACCTGGTGCCGGTGGTCCTTCTGACGCATCTTGCGCGCGAGGGCGACGTCCGCCGCGCGGTTGAGCGGATTGAAGCCCTGGATTGCGTCGAGGGGCCGTCCGGCATGCTCCGCGTCGAGGGCTGAACCGGCCCTGCCGCCCGAAGAGGACCGAACGCATGCGATACGCCATCGTCATCCCCGACGGGGCCGCCGACACGCCCCGTCCCGAACTCGACAACCGCACCCCGCTCGAAGCGGCGGAGATGCCCGCGCTGACCGCACTGGTGGGCGAAGGCGGCGTCCTGGCCGCGCGCACCGTCCCGCCCCAGATGAAGCCCGGCAGCGACGTCGCCTGCCTGTCCGTCCTCGGCTATGACCCGGCGAAGGTCTACACCGGTCGCGCCCCGCTGGAAGCCGCCGCCATGGGGATCACGCTCGAACCGGGCCAGGCGGTCTTTCGCGCCAACACGGTGACGATCCGAGACGGCGTGATGGCCGACTATGCCGGCGGACACATCCGCACGCCGGAAGCCGCCGCCCTCGTCAACCGGGTCAACGACGCCCTCGACATCCCCGGTGTCCGCCTGCAGCCGGGCGTCCAGTACCGGCACGCCTGCGTCCTCGATGACATTGCCGACGCCATTCCGGAGACGACGCCCCCGCACGACATCCTGGACCAACCGGTCGCAGAGCACCTGCCCCGCGGCCCGAAGGCTGATCGCCTCAATGCCGTCATGGACCGTGCCCGCGCGCTTTTGGCCGACGCGCCCGAAAATGCGACGCGGATCCAGAACGACCAGACGCCCATCACCGATCTCTGGCTCTGGGGTGGCGGCGTCATGCCCAGGCTGGAGACCTATGCCGACCGCTACGGACTCACCGGCGGCCTCGTGAGCGCGGTTCACCTGCTGAAAGGCATCGGTACCCTGGCGGGCCTGGAGATCATCGACGTCCCCGGCGCCACCGGCTATTACGACACCGATTACGCCGCCAAGGGACGGGCCGCCCTGGAATGCCTGCAGCGGCTCCCTTTTGTTGCCGTTCATGTCGAAGCCCCCGACGAAGCGGGCCACAACGGCGACACGACCGAAAAGGTCCGGGCCCTCGAACGCATCGATGAACACATCCTCGCTCCGCTGCTCGACGAGGGGGTGCGCAGCGGGGATCTCCGCCTGCTCGTCATGCCGGACCATCCGACCCCCATCGAGCTGCGCACGCATTCTTCCGAACCCGTCCCGGCCTGCCTCTGGGGGCCCGGCATCCGCCCGAGCGGGGGCCGGCGATTCTCGGAAGACAGCGCGCTTCGGAGCGGCGTCTGCGTGCCGGCGCACACGCTCCTGGCCACGCTCATCGGCGCCTCGTCGTCATGACGGCGACCGAGCAGCTGCAGCTCGTCTCTCCGGATGGCCGTCCCGCGGGGGCCGCGTCCCGTGCGGCCTGCCACGGCGACCCGTCGCTCCTGCACAGCGTGGTCCACGTGATGGTGCGCAACACCGTCGGCGCGGTGCTCCTGCAACTGCGCGGGCCGGACAAGGACATCCAGCCCAACCGCTGGGACACCGCCGTCGGCGGGCACATCGGGGCGGGCGAGCCGGTCCTGCAGGCCCTCCTGCGCGAGACGCGGGAAGAGCTCGGCATCGCACCGCCGACCGATGCCTTCCGGCCCTGCTATACGTACCGCCACACCTCGACAGTCGAATCCGAATTCGTCCACACTTACGCGCTGGTGCACAACGGCCCCTTCACCCCGCCGGCGGACGAGATCGCCGAGCTCCGCTTCTGGACGCCGCAAGCGATTGCCGACGCTCTCGGCAGCGGGACCTTTACGCCGAACTTTGAAGAGGAATACGCGCGTTTCCAATCCTGGCTGACCGGCCCCGGCGCGGCGCCGTCGACGGAGGGCTGAGCCGATGCGCGTCCGCCTGGCCCGCACCGCCGGTTTCTGCATGGGTGTGCGCCGCGCCGTCGAATTGGCCGAGGATGCCGCCGCCAAGGGGGGCACCCCGGTCTACACCCACGGTCCATTGATCCACAACGCACAGGCGGTCGACGTCCTCGCCGAACAGGGGGTGCGGCCGGTCGATGCCATCGACGAGCTGCCCCGTGGCCGCCTGGTCATCCGGGCGCATGGCATTCCCCGGGCGGAGCAGGAGCGGGCCGAAGCGCTCGGCTTCGAGTGCATCGACGCCACCTGCCCGCATGTGGTGGCCAGCCAGCGCCGCATCGCCAGGGCCTCGGCCGAGGGGCGCGACATCGTGCTCGTGGGCGATCCCGAACACGCCGAGATTGTCGGCCTCGCCGGACACGCCACAACGCCCGTTCACATCATCGCCGACGAAGCCGAAGCGAAGGCTTTCGTCCCGGAACGTCCCGTCTGCGTCATCGGCCAGACCACCTACAACGCAAAGCGCTACCGCGAGATCTGCGCCATCCTGCAGGACCGGTCCCCCGATGCAGTGATCCACGACAGCATCTGCATGGCCACCGACGAACGCCAGGCCGAGGCCCGCCGCCTGGCCGAAGAGTGCGACGCGGTCGTCGTGGTCGGAGGACGCCACAGCGCCAACACGCTGCGCCTTGCGCAGGTCGCCGGCGAGACCGGCAAACCCGTCTTCCACGTCGAGACCGCCGGCGAACTCGACATGCCATCGATAGCGCTCCACAACACCGTCGGCGTCACCGCCGGCGCCAGCACGCCGGGCTGGCTGACCCAGTCGGTCATCGATCGCCTGCAGACGGCGGGCACCCCGGGCTGGCGCGGTGTGCTGGACCGACTGACCGGAGCGGCCATCCGAAGCTACATCTATTCCGCGCTCGGGGCCGTCGGGCTCGCCTTGGCGGTGGCCCAGTTGCTGGAACAGAGCTGGCTGCCCGGAGAAGGCCTCTTCATCATCTTCAGCTATATCTTCGCCGTGTACGTCGTGAACCACCGCCCCCCTGCTCCCAGCCCCGACCACCAGGCACAGACGGTCGAGACCTTTTTCGGCAGAAACCGCATCCGCTTGCTCTTGCTCGCCGGGGCCCTCGGGGTCGTCAGCTTCTACCTGGCCTGGCGCTTCGGGCGGCGTCTGCCGGCGTTGCTGGCGGTTGCCTACGTCGCCGGCATCGTCTATACGGTGCCCCTCCTGCCTGCCGGCTTCATCCGCCGACGGCTGAAGGACATTCCGGCGTCAAAGGACATCTTCGTCGCCCTTGCCTGGACCGCCGTCACGGTCTTCGTCCCCGTCTTCAGTCTCCGGCCGTCACCGACGGGGTGGGCCATCGCAGCGGCGGCAGTCTTCGTCTTTCTCCTTGTGTTCGGCAAAACAGCGGCGCTCGACCTTCGGGACACCGAGGGCGACCGCCTTGTCGGAACGGAGACCATCCCCGTGCTGGTCGGCCGCAGCCGCACGCTGCATCTCCTGTACGCCATCCAGTTCGCCGCCGCCGGGCTCCTCGTCACAACAACCGCCTTCGGCCTGCTGCCTCCTTTCGGCTGGCTGTTGCTGACGCTCCCGCTGTACGGCATCGTCTATCTGCGCCTGTTTCGCAGTGGCCTTCTGACCGAGGAGGTCCGCTGCCAGGCCATCGTGGACGGGCAGTTCCTCCTCGCCGGATTGCTGGGAATCGGTTGGGGACTGGCGGGAGGGACCGGCGCATGATCCTGGCCGGGATCGACGAAGCAGGCCTCGGCCCGCGCCTCGGCCCCCTGGTCGTGGCTCTCGCCGCGTTTCGAACACCCGACGAATGGGACGAAGAGCGCCCCTGGTTTGCGCTCGAAAAGCAGATCACACGCAAGCCGTCCAGGCGCGACCCGCGGCTCCCTGTCTGCGACAGCAAGGTGCTTCACGCGCGACTCGGCGTTGCCGGGCTTTGCCGTCCCCTGGCGGCGCTCCTGACGCTGCTCCACGGAGACGGGTTCCTCCAGGAGTCCATGACGCGCACCCGTGCGCTTCACCGGCTCGCCGCCGCGCCCGATGCCGGCAGCGCCCCCCTTCCCTGGTACGCAACGGAAACCGAACATCCGCACCCGGACGGGACCGCGCAGGCGGCGGCCGGTCTGGACGGGCTCCTGGCCGAAACCGGTACACAAGTGACGGCCCTGCAGGTACTGCCCCTCACCGCCGATGCGCTGAACGCACGCTTCGACGGCGGCCGCAACAAGAGCGAGGTACTGCAGGAAGCGGCCGGCGACCTCGTCGAACGCCTCGACGCGTCCTTTCCGGCCGAACCGATCCGCCTCACCGTCGACCGTCAGGGCGGGCGCACCCGGTATCACCCGTTTCTGACCCGCGTCTTCCCGGGCACCTGGATCGACATCCTGCGCGAATCCCCCGATTGCTCCGCCTACCGGGTCCGACGACCCGGCGCCCCCATTGAGATTACCTTCCGGCCAAAAGCCGACAGCGCGGCCTTCTGCGTCGCACTGGCAAGCATGGCGGCCAAGTGGACCCGGGAGCTCTACATGCACGATCTGAATGCGTTCTTCCGGGGCCACCTGCCAGACCTGGCGCCGACGGCCGGGTATGCCGCCGACGCGCCGCGATTCATCGACGCGGTGCGTCCCGTTCTCGCGCGACTGGGCGTTGCCGACGACCTCTTCATCCGGGCACGGTGACCACGGGCAACGACTGATCAGTGCAGATTGCCGAGGATTTTGAGGATCTCGTGCTCGTCCTCCGCCCAGAGGAGCGCATCGCGCAGCCACTCCTCCTGGACAAACGCGGTGCTGATCCACTTGTGGAACTTGTAGAATTCGCGGTCGTCCCACTCCGGCGCCGTGATCCCGAAAAAGACATGCGTCGGCTGCCCGTCCATCGCATCGAACCACACGCCTTCCTGGCTGCGTGCGAAGACGATCACGGTCTTCCGCACCTGTCGCGTCCGGATGTGCGGCAGCGCGATACCGTCGGTGAGCCCGGTTGAGTCCACGCGTTCGCGGTTGACGAAATCCTTGCGGAATTTGCTGAGGTTGAGGATCTGCCCGGACCGATCAAAGAGCCCGATCAACTCGTCGATCACCTCCTCTTTCAAGCGGTCCCGCTCGCGGCGCGGATCGGCGTCGGCCTCCACCTGGTCCAGGTGGCCGTGCCGCATGCCCAGTTGAATGCGATCGATCATCAAGTAGCGAGAGATGTTCATGTTGCCGTGGATCCTGGACGGCGTGCCCCGTCAGGTACAGATCGCTCGCTTCAGGGCTCGCCCGGCTCTGCCGATTCAGCGCTTTCGTCATCGTCGGTGTCGCGAAGGGCGACTGTCAGAAATTTGCCTCCGACCTCGTATTCCCCACCGCCGATGTGCTTGGTCCACATCACCATCACATCGGCCGACAGCATGCGGCGCAATGGCCCCTCGGCCTTCCCCCGCGACTGCACGAACAGGCGCTCGTTCGTCCGCGGCTGCGTCAGCGAGCGGAAGCGCAGCCCGCCGCTGCTGATGTCCAGCAACCGGCACGGAAGGAACTGCCTCTGGTTGGCGCGCCGGAGGACCCCCCGAATGCCGAGCCGGCGGCGGGGATACTCCCTCCGGTTGACCACATCCACATCGTCGCAGCCGAGCCCGTCCGCCAGGATTGCCGCCCGGACGAGATAGATGTCGTCGCGATCCAGTTTCGTTTCCACCACGCGCGCCGGCGTCATCGTCGTGCAGGTGCTCTGCCTTCGGTTGGCGGTACAGATGCTGATCCCGAGCGACTCCCCCGGCTCCAACTGCTCGCGCGTGAGAAAGGTAACCTCTTCCGCCGAATAGGATCGCACCACGCCGCCGCCGTTCCTGTCCGAATCTTCCCTTCGAAAGCGTACCATCAGGTAGAGCGACACCAGGTTTCCGGCGTCGATCGAAAACCCGTCCGGATCCCGCGGTCGCTCGTCATCGTTCTGGGGCATTGCGCGGCTCCCACGTCCAGCGCGGGGCGCGGGGCGCGTCCCGTCGCTGTCACACGGCGCCCCTCACCCGCCACAGCACTTGCAGCAATTGCCTTCTTCGCAGATCAGGAGATCCGCGGTCATCTGTTCCGGGACGGGCAGGCCCAGCAGCTTCAGCACCGTCGGGGCGATGTCGCTCAGCTTCCCGTCCGGCCGCAGGCGTGTGCCCTCCGCGTCCTTCGCCACGTAGATGCACTCCACGGGGTTGCAGGTGTGGCTGGTCTTCACCATGTCGGTGTCGTAATCCACCATCTGCTCGCTGTTGCCGTGGTCGGCGGTGATGAAGATGTGCGCGTCGAGCTCCAGCAACCGCTCGACCAGCTTGCCGACGCATTCGTCAACCACCTCGATGGCCCTGGTCGCCGCTTCCAGTTGGCCGGTATGGCCCACCATGTCCCCGTTGGCGTAGTTGACGGCAACAAACGCGTAGGGCTGATCATCGGTCAGTCGCTGCAACAACTCGTCGGTCACGGTGTAGGCGTCCATTTCCGGGTGGCTGGCGAAGGAGCTGGGGTCGAACCGGCTCGGCACATTCACCTGCTCCTCGCCGTCGAACGGGGTGGTCTTCTTGCCGTTGAAGAAGCTCGTGACGTGACGAAACTTCTGCGTCTCGGCGATGCGGAGCTGCTTCAGGCCCGCGCGGCTGATCTCCTCGCCGAGGATGCGGTCCATCGAGCCGCCGCCGCCCATCGGCTCCATCAGATAGTCTTCGAACTCGTCCCAGTAGCGGGTGAAGCCGAGGTAGGTCACGTCCGGCCGCGTCTTCCGTTCGCCGGGATAGGCGTCCTCGACAAACGCGCGGGTGAGCTGGATGGCGCGGTCCTGCCGGTAGTTGGTGTGCATCACGCAGTCGCCGTCCCGGATGCCGTCGCAGTCGCCGATGATGTAGGGTGGGATGTACTCGTCCACCATCTCGTCACCGTCGGGCGTCTGGTCCTTGTCATAGCTCTCGCGGATCGCGTCTTCGGCACTCGCGGCGCGGCGGCCATCGCACTTCACCAGGCATCGGTACGCCTGGTCGGTCAACTTCCAGTTCTCGGACCGATCCATGCTGTAGTAGCGCCCCATCACGGCGCCGATGCGGCAGTTGCCGACCTCGTCCATCACCTGTCGGAGCTGCGCCACGTATTCGAGGCTGCTCCGCGGCGGGGTGTCGCGGCCATCGAGGAAGGGATGGAGAATCATCTCCCCGTCCGCGTGTTCGCTGCGCGCGCGGCGCATGATTTGGAAGAGGTGATCCTGGTGTGCGTGCACGCCCTCGTCCTGCAGGAGGCCGAAGAGGTGCAGGCGACCCCCCCGCTTCTTCTAGGCCGCGATGAGTTCCTTCCATTTGTCGCGTTCGAAGATGGCGCCGCTCTTGAGCCCGTCGTCGATACGCTTCAGCTCCTGAACGACAATGCGCCCCGCCCCCATGTTGAGATGCCCGACCTCTGACGATCCCTGAAACCCCGCCGGCAGCCCCACCTCCTCGCCAGAACAGGCCAGCGGCAGCCAGGGGTATTTGGCCTTGTAGGCGTCGACATTCGGCGTCCTGGCCGCCAGGACCGCGTTCCCCTCTTTCTTCTCGTTGATCCCCCATCCGTCACGGATGATCAGGCAGACTGGTCGCATGCAGTGTTCCTTCCGTCGGCTGGTACGTGCCCTCTATCCTCACCCAGGCCCGGGCGTACAGGCGTCTCCGGACAAGGACAGCTTACCCGATTGTCCGGCGTTGGCAAGCGCTTTCGATGCCGCCCTCCGCCCGGCTTTGCAGTTGACGGCCCTCATCAAGCCATTACAATGGCCGGAGCGTGGCAGAGAGGACGAGCGTTATCCCCGTCGGTCGGCGTCGCACAGGAACGCCCGGCCGAACCGACAGGCGCGGAGGCCTTCCATGGCGGATCCGGACATCATTCTCCGCAAAGTATCGGGCCACACCAAAGCCTACATGATCGTCAATGAGTTCCTCTCCGGCAATCTGCCCCTGCCGGAAGTGAAGGAACTCATGAATCTCCTGGCCACCTCCGACCTGGAACGCATCGGCATTCTCGAACTGGTCCGGCAACAACTGGAGCAGGCCGAGGTCGATCGGGAAGAGCGCGACCTCCTGCTCGGGGGCCTGACCGGCGCCGGCGGCGGCGGAGACGCGAGCACCGGCGAGACCACCGCCACCCCGCAGCGGCAGACACTGACCGTCGTCCCGTTCCAGCGGAAGACCTCCAGCACCCCCCGCCCGCATGTGGATGCGTCTCCGGGCGCGGATGCCAGCGAAGCCAAACCCGAACCCAAACCAGAACCGAAGCCGAAGCCCGCCGCGACAGACCCGTCCAGCGGACGCACCCCGCCGCCGAAGCCTCCCCCCCTCTATCCCGGGCAGGGAGAACGCGCCCCCAGGCGTACCGGCGCCATCCCGGCTCCGAAAGAAGTGCAGGCCACGCAGCCCGCACCGGCGCCGCGCAAGGGGGAGACCTTCTTCGGAGGCGGTGCGGCCGCCTTTGCGCCTGTCGGTCCGTCCGTTTCGGCCAAACCCCGCATCCTGGTGGCCGACGATGACCCGCGCATCCGCATGATCTTCCGCATGAAGCTGCAGAAGGCCGGCTACAACGTCATCGAGGCCCACAACGGCGAGGCCGCCTGGCGCGCCATCGAAAACGAGTCGCCCGCCGGCATGGTGATGGACATGAAGATGCCGGGCCTGCACGGGCTCGAAATCCTGGCCCGCCTCACCCAGCAGGGAAGCCAACTGCCAGTCCTCGTCTGCTCGGCCTACGATCAGCTCAAGGACGAGTTCGTCATCAAGAACTATCCGCGCATCCGCTACTTCGTCAAGCCCGTCAATGCGGATGAACTGGTGACCGCACTGCAGGAGTTCGTCCCGCTTCCGGACGCGTGATCAGACCCGGCCCGGCCAGCACCTTCCCGCCAGGCGCAAGCCTCGTTTCCCGTCAACCGGTTACCGCCCCTCCGCGCACATCCGGGGAGGGGGAGAACGACAGGCGCAGCGCGCGGCGTGTTTCCGGCTCTACACGCACCCGCTCGGCGGGGCGCCCTGGATGAACGCAGACGATTCCCCGGGCATCCTCAACAACCACGGCCCGCCGGCGCGTAATCCGCGCCACCTTCGCATCGCCGAAGATGTCGCTCAGCAACCGCCGCCCTGGCGCGCCAAGCGGGCAATAGCGGTCCCCGGCCTCGGGACACCGGACCCGCAGCGAGCCGCAGACCCGATCCGCGTCCAGGTACTCCGTTCCCGTCGAACCGAGGCGCCGCAGTGCATCCGCCCCGCTGACCAGTTCCAGCGACACCCGCCAGGCGCCCCTGTTCGCGTTGCCGCCCACCGGCAGATCGATCGGCCTCATCTTGCGGTCGGCCGTGGATGCTTCCGGCGCGTCTTCCCGTCGCTGCAGCACGATCTCTCCATCCACCCGGACCGCCTCCAGACCGTACGGCAGATGCAGGCGCGCGCCCGTCCGCCCCGTGCGGCACAGCGATTCCAGAAGGTCCACGTGCCGGCGGGCCAGCCGGACCGTCCGCGCATCCGCAGCGGACTCAAACGTACGCACCGCGCACCGCCAGACCTCCTGTCGCACCGGCTCGTGCAGCCCCAGCAACCGATCGACGGACAAGCGGATTCCGTCCGGTCCCCCGTCCGGGGACGCCGTCACCTCGGCCATGGCGGCGTTGACCCGCGGATGCATCCACGCCGCGAAGCGGCCCGCACAGGCGCCCAGGCGCAGAAGGTGCTGCCGGATACCCGGCCATTCCGCCTCCCAGCGTGGCAGCACGTCATGGCGAAGGTGATTGCGGCGGAATGCGGTACAGGCGTTGGTGCTGTCCTCGCACCACGCCCAGCGGGCCTTCAAAGCGGCCTTTCGAAGGCTTGCCCGCCCGAAGGCCAGCAGCGGCCGGAGGAAGGAAATCCCCTCCACCTCCCGGCGGCCAGGCATGCCCGACAGTCCCATCACCCCGCACCCGCGCAGCAGGTTGAGCAGCACAGTCTCCGCCTGGTCGTCCGCATGGTGTGCCAGCAATACAGCCCCGGCATCCGCTTCCCGTGCAGCCGCAACGAGCGCCCGGTACCGGCAGCGGCGCGCCGCCTCTTCCGGCGACCAGCGTCCCGCGGCGCGTTCCTCCTGGACGTCGACACGCCGGAGACAGAACTCCGCGCACAGCTCGGCAGCCAGGTCGCGGCAAAACGCCGCATCCCGGTCGCTCTCCGCACCGCGCAAGCCATGGTCAACGTGGATCAGCACCAACGCCGGGGATGCTGCTGCTGCCTGCCGATAGCGGGAGGCCAGGTGCGCCAGGACGGTGGAGTCCAACCCGCCGGACACGGCGATGCCGACCCGTTCGACGCCAGCCGGCAGGAGCCGGCTCATGGCTGCCTGAAAGGAATTCCACACCGGCCGCCTCCCTGTCCAGCAACGCCGGCCCGGACCGGCGATCAGCTTCGCAGGAGCGAAGGCACCGGTCGGCGAACGGTCAGGTGTTCAGGAAGTTCTGCAGCAGCCGGTCGCCCTCGGCGGTGAGAAAGCTTTCGGGATGGAACTGCACGCCTTCGGTGGGGTGCTCCCGGTGCCGAATGCCCATCAGGATGCCGGTCCCTTCCGTATGACTCGTTGCGACCAGACCTTCCGGAAGGCTGGATTCCTCCACCACCAGGGAGTGATAGCGTGTCGCCGTCAACGGGTTCTCCAGGCCGTTATAGAGCCCGTTCCCGTCGTGCTCGATCCGGCTGGTCTTTCCATGCACCGGCTCGGCCGCGCGGAGCACCGTTCCGCCGAAGGCGGTCGCGATGGCCTGGTGCCCCAGGCAGACCCCCAGGATGGGCAGCCGCCCACTGAAGGCACGGATCATCTCCACGCTCACGCCGGCCTCGTTGGGCGTGCACGGCCCCGGCGAAATGATGATGCGGTCCGGGTGGAGCGCCTCGGCGTCCTCCACGGTGCAGCAGTCATTCCGCCGCACGTCGAGGTCCGCCCCCAGTGCACCGAGCGCCTGCACCAGGTTGTAGGTGAAGGAGTCGTAGTTGTCGATGACGAGAATCATACCTTACCAGAGCTCCTCGATGACTTCCGGCGATTCCTCGGGCTCGTCCGGCGTCTCCTGGGTGGTGGACGTGCCCGGTCCGTCACCGGTCGTTGTCGACGGCCCCGACGTTCCGCCCAGACCGACCGCACCCTCGATCTCTTCGGGATCGGTAATTTCGACCACGAGTTCCTTCTCCCGCTCGGTCGGACGTCCGGCAGCGTAGAGCTTCTCGAATCGCGCGCTGTCGACGATGTCGGCCGTCGAGACGGTGTAGTACACCGGCACGCGCCGGATGTTCTGCTGCCGGCGGATCTCGTCGTCCGCCAACGCATTGAGCAGAAGGGCGAAGGGGGCCAGTTCCCCGTAACGGCGCTCGTCGGCCTCGGTCAGGTCGATGGCGCGCTGTTCCATTTCTTTGCGGCATTGCGCCAGAATGATCGAGCGCACCTCTTCCTCGGACGGCAGCGGTTGGCGGCGCCATTTTGCTTCGCCGCTCAGGTCGCCGGCCTCCACGTACGCCTGGACCAGCGGATTGTCCGCATCCCCATCGCCGGCCGTGAGGCCCATGACGCGCAGCTTGGCCGACACCTCGCGCAGCAGATCTTCCGCGTTCTCGACCCCCCAGCGCACCACCGTCACGCCCTTCCGCAGCTTGCCGGCCGGCACCTCGCCGTTGACGTGCTGCCCTTCCCCGGGGAAGAGGTGCCCGTGCGTCTGGCGCAGCGTGCTGACTGCCTGCTTCTGCCAGAAATCGTGATTCCGGACATCCTCCAGCATGGCCAGCGTCAGGGCAATCCCGTGCCAGCGCACGCGCGGCGCAAGACCCGCCTCCAGCACCTCCATCCGCCGGTCCTGGGCGGTGCTGTTGAACACCTCGTACGGGAAGAAACGGTACTCGTATTCGAGCCCCTGCGAACGCTTGACGATGAACGAATCGCTTTCCAACGGATAGATGTCCGTGGACCACAGCCACAGCCACTCGCCGCGGTTGTCGATCTCGCGGATCCGGTCGATCTCGCGGTGGAGCGGATCGCCCAGGCGCTCGTAGAAGTAACGGATGGCCCGCCGGAGCTTGGCGTTTGCCCGCAGGCCTTCCTTCAGCAGATGCCCCGGATAGTACGTCGGCTGAACGCGCCGGCCCAACCCCAGGACGCGCACCTCGAAGCGGTCACAGTTCACGTCGATCTGCGGGAAAATGGCCACCGCATCGACCATTTCGTCTTCTTCGATCCGCGCCGTGCGCAGTTCCTGTGTGGTATAGTATCGCCCGCCCGTGTGGCGTTCGGCCATGTTGCGAATCACCGGGTTCGCCAGGTCATGGTAGACCTTGCCCGTATCCGTGTGCAACGAGATGTGAAGGCGGATGTCGCGCGAGCCGTGCTCAAGATCCTGCTTTGCCGTATTGAGGATGAGTTGCAGACTGGAGCGCCGGGAGCGGTCCTCCTCCTCCTCCAACTGGTCCTCCAGCAGCTTCACCACCCGCCTGAGAGAGACCGTATACTTGAACCGGAACGGCCAGACGTAGTAGTACTCCGCTCCTTCCTGGGCCACCGGCGACTTGATGACAAGCGGCTCGTCCGCCGCGAAGCGGGAGAGGCCCAGGTCCCAGAAGCCGAGTTGATCGGCCTTCCGGTCGAGCACATCCTTTTCGCCCGCTTGCGCGGCCGTGACCAGGAACGCGCACAGCAACAATCCTGAAAGGCACCAGCGCATCGGGGTCCTCCTCCGTACGGATTTCGGTCTCGGTCGGTCCTCGGGGTAGAGTGCACTTGTCGCGCACTCCCGTAGTACATATCGTCCCGTCCCTGCATTCCGTTCGCGCAAAACCGGCAAAAGGGCCTGCAGGCGCGGAAAAGTCCCCGCCCTGCCCCGCCTTCCGGCGGGAGTCTGCCCCTCCCCTTGCACGATGCCAGCGAAGGACGGACGTCCTAACTCACGAAATAGTGCAGACTTCAGGGGGGCAAGTCAAGCGCTTTTCAACCTTCACCGGACAGCTCCCCCCGAAACGCATTCCCGCAGGCAGCCGCCACCCTCCGGAAAGGTGTCCAACATCCGCAATGGCACATGCTTTGCATAGGTGCCGTGCATGACCTGGACGCGGCTACATTCCGGCCAAACACCACCGTTCCCGATGCCTCAGAAAGCAAGCCCATGACGCACCCTGCCGAACCGACCTCTTCAGCCCACCGGGGGGTCCTGCTGGTGGACGATGACGAGTTGCTCCTCTCCACGCTCTGCAGCATCCTGTCCGACAGTGGCCTGCAGATCACCACGGCAACCTCGGTCGAGCAGGCCCGCTCGCTGCTGCCGGCCCTTCCCGACCTCTCCCTTGTGGTCGCGGACCATCACCTGCCGGGCCGCTCGGGGCTTGATTTCCTCGGGGAGATCGAGCAGAGCCGCCCGCACCTCGGCCGCCTTCTGCTGACGGGGCGTCCGGACATCGAACGCGTCCTCGGCGCGGTCGAGCGAGGCACGGTGAGCCGCTTCTTCAGCAAACCGGTCGATCCCGGGCCGTTTGTGCGAAGCGTCTCCCACCTTGTCAGCCAGGCCCGCCGCGATCGCCCTGAGCACCTGCCCAAGGCATCACTGCAGCCGCTTCCCGCCGCGCACACTCAGCGTTCACCGTCAAGTGTCGACAGCCGCGACGGCGGGCAGCCGAAGCGCTTCCGGAAGATCCGCCCGAAGTAGTTGGCGTTCGGGATGCCGACCCGCCGCGCCACCTCCGCGACGTTCAGCGTACCCTCCTCCAGCAGGCGCCGCGCTTCCTGCAGCCGCACTTCGTTCAGGTAGGCGGTCGGCGGACAGCCCATGCGAGCCGAAAAGGCCTGGCAGAGGTGGCTGCGCGAAAGGCGGACCGCACGCACAAACTCCGGATAGCCGATGGCCTCCGCATAGCGGTTTTCGATGAGGAGCTTGACGGTCGCCACGGCGCGGTCCGTCTTGCTCCCGCGCCGCCCTGCAGCGTTCTGGCCAGCCCCGTCGACGACCAGGTGGCGCAACACCACCCACAGCAGCCGTTCGCCGACCGCATCGCCCCGTCGAATTCGCGCGAAAAGACCATCCAGCACATCCCGCACCGGGCCCACCCGCTCGGGCGTCGCCACCAGCGGCAAACGCCCCCGCACCTCCACCGGCGCTCGCGCCGGCCGCTTGTCTGCCAGCGGCGCATCGCCGTAACGCCAGAAGGGCCCCGACGCGGCCCGCTGGTCCGGGACCCAGGCGAAGTGGAGGCAGTGCCGCATCGCAGTGCGTCCGCGCTCCACCCGGCTCTCGTGCAGGCAATCCGGGGGAATCAGCGCAACGCCGCCGGCCGCAACCGTCTGCGACCGCCCCTCCAGCGTCAGCGTCATCTCGCCTTCGGAGACGTACACCAGCTCATGATCGTACAGCCGCCGCGGCGGCTCGCGCCATCCCGCCTCCGCCACCCCCTCCCAGACCATGTGCACCACCGGATCAAACAGCAAAGCAACCACCCCTCCTCCGGGACACCGCCGCCCACTCACGGCGAGAATCACCCCATTATCAAAAGATTGTGCTAATAATGCAACAACTGTCTTCTTTCGCATCTCTTGCTAGATAATGACAATAGGGGTGGTTTAGGAGAACAGATCTCTGCCGACAACAGACTGGAGGAATCTGACATGAAGACTGTGCAGCTGGGCCGAACCGGCCTGGAGGTGAGCCGCCTCGCCATGGGCGGGCTTTTCGTCTCCTGCGTGGGCGCCGAACTGGACGAGGGCTGCCGCGCCGTGCAGAAGGCGCTCGACCTCGGTGTCAACCTGATCGACACCGCCCCCGGGTACGGCAATTCCGAGGAGGTGCTCGGCAAGGCGCTGGCCCCTGTCGAGCAGCCCGTACTCCTGTCCACCAAGCTCGGCGGCCGCCCGCAGCCGTTCGATCCGAAGAACAAGGACCTGTTGCGCCAGTCGGTGGAGGAAAGCCTGCGCCTCCTCGGCCGGGATCACCTCGACATCCTCATGATCCACGAGCCAGACCGTCCCGGCCAGTACGACTGGTGGGACGACCTCGACAGCGCCACCGGTCCGGTCATGGAGCTTCTGGACGAGTTGAAGCAGGAGGGCGTGGTCCGCTTCACCGGCCTCGGCGGCACCACCGCCTACATCCTTCCGCGGCTCATGCGCACCGGCAAGTTCGACGTCGTCCTCACCGCCTTCAACTACAGCCTCCTCTGGCGCGAAGCGGAGCATGCCATCCTCCCCGTCGCCGAGGAGACCGGCATGGGCGTCATCGTCGGGAGCCCCCTGCAGCAGGGCGCACTGGCCCGGAAGTGGGAGAAGGCGGTCTACGAGGACTGGAGCGTGCTCAGCCCCCCGCGCCGCGAGCAGTTCCAGGCGCTGTACGCTTTCGTGGACGAGCTCGGCATCTCCCTGCCCGAACTCGCCCTCCGCTTTACGCTCAGCAACCCGCGTGTGCACTGCGTCCTCAACGGCGCCCGCTCCGTCGATCAGGTGGAAGAGAACGTCCGCGCCGCGGAGGCCGGCCCCCTCCCCGCCGACGTCCTGGCCCGGCTCGACACCATTGCCGCCATGGTCCCGTTCCGTCCCGAAAGCGAACCGTTCGGCCTGGGCTGGGTGCTGGCTGCTCCGGAGAACTATACAGGCCCCGGCGCCGGCTGACGGCACTGTGCGCGCGCTGCCCCATGGCCGTGCATTCCCACGCCAATCCTGTCAACGAAAGGATCCCCCCGATGAAGGCAGCACTGATCGACGGCAAGGGCAGACTCTGGGTCGACACGGTCCCGGACCCGGAGCCCGGCCCCTACGACGCCCTCTGCGAAATCCTGTACGGCGCCACCTGCACCGGCACCGACTCGCACCTGATCGACGGGAGCTTCCCGTTTCCGCCCCCCGCCTACCCCGCGATCCTGGGGCACGAAAGCATCGGGCGCGTGGTCGAAACCGGCTCCAAGGTCCGCTACCTCTCGGTCGGCGACCTGGTCACCCGCGTCGGCGCCCCGCCCCACCCTGGCGGCGCGTACCAGGTGGCCTGGGGCGGATTCGCCGAACGTGGCGTCGCCTGTGATCACCAGGCCATGCAGGAGGACGGCCTGCCCGAAGCCGAGTGGGCCGGCGCCCGCGTACAGCAGGTCCTGCCGGACGGATTCGATCCGGCCGCTTCGACAATGATCGTTACCTGGCGCGAGACGCTCAGCTTCTGGACGCGGTTGGAGGTTCCCGATGGCGCATCGGTCCTCATCGTCGGTACGGGCGGCAATGCGCTGGCCTACGTTGCCCACGCTGCGCACAAGAGCGACCGCACGGTCGCCGTCCTCGGCAGCCCCCGGCGCGAAGCCGACGCGCGCGCCGTCGGAGCCACACACTTCGTCCCGTATACCGCGGAGGATGCCGTGGACGCGCTGCGGGAGATTGCGCCCGGCGGATTCGACTTCATTCTCGACGTGGTGGGCAAGCGCGATTCGCTGGATGCAGTTCTGCCCGCACTCCGGCCGGGCGGCACCATCAGCATATACGGAATGGACGACTTCGGAGATGCAACACTCCATCCCGGGCGCGCCCCCGGCCCATTTGCGTACACCTTCCCGGGGTACAACGAGGCGGAAAGCCACGAGGAAGTGGTGCGGCGCATGCAGGCCGGTGCGCTCGATGCCGGCCACTGGCTGTCGCTTGACGACGCGTTTCCACTCGATCGCATCGGCGATGCCTATGAAGCACTGGCAAGCCGCGAGCGCATCAAGGCGGTCATCCAGATCCGCGGCTAAGTACAGCGCCCCGCAAGTTGGTGAACATTCCCTCTCCCTTTGGGAGAGAGTTAGGGACAATACGGTTCAGTTAAGACGACCGGTGCGTCGTGGCATGGGCTTCCAGCCCATGATTCCACGGCCAAGATGGCCGTGCCACCGCTTAGCTGAACCGTATTGGGGTTAGGATGAGGGCGGCGCCCGGCGAATTTGTTCATCTACTTGCGGGACGTTCCACTAAGCTGCCTGCAGGAAGTTTTTGGTTGGCAAGGACTCGAAACCGCAGACTCAGATGGAGACAGATACTGCATGGAGGGCAGAGTTCGCGGCCAGCGTCGTCAGCTCAAGCCCCGTTGCGCTTCGGCTTCGCCTGCGCGCCCATCCGGATTCATCTGTGCATCTGTGTCTGCGCTGTTGACAGAACGCAGCAGGGCTAACGCTCCCGCAGTTCCATGAAGACGTCGTTGTAGTACAGCGCGCTCTCGACCGGCGTGTTGTGCGGGATCATGTTGGTGACGCCGCAGAAATAACCCGGACACTCCCGCCCGATGGCGATACAGCGCTCCACCTCCTTCCGGATGGCGGCCCGGTCCCCGGAGAGCAGGATCCGCGTGTCCGCGTTTCCGATGAAGAAGTGGGTCTGCCCGTAGCGGTCGGCCACCTGCTGCATGTCCGTCAGCGGCTCCATGAAAAACCCGTCCGCCCCCGTCTCGGCAATATCGTCGATAAACTCGGTGTAATCGCCGTCGGACAGGAAGAGAACCTTCTTTCCGGCGCGCTTCAGCGGTTCGTACAGCTTCGTCAGGTTCGGGAAGATGTACTTCCGGTACCAGGCGGGCTCGAAGATGGCCCCGGCCGTCCAGACGATGTCGTCATGGCTTGCGATAAGCGGTGCGTCCGTTTCCGCCAGGGCGTCGTAGTACTGCTGCATCCACTCGCGGTATCGCCCCAGGAGCGCACCGAACCCGTCCGGGTCCAGCCCCGCCATCATGAGCAGCATGTCCCAGCCGAAGATGTAGATGGCGCCGGTCAGCAGCGTGATGTAGGTTCCCGTGGAGTTGATGACGAAGGGCGCTTCGGCTTCCATGCGCGCATACTCGGCCTGAAAGCGCGCCACCAGCGCGTCGTGATCCTTCTCGCCGAAAGCCTCCCAGGGGTCGAAGCGGAGCGCATCTTCGGGATCCGTAAACGCTTCCTTCAGTTCCGGCTCATAGTCCACCCCGCCGTCGGCGTAGACCGCATGCCCCATGTGCGTCCGACACGCGTCCAGTTCCGGCGCATGCAGATGCGTGCTCGGCAGCATCGCATAGTCCCAGGCCTGCACGAATGCGTTCGATGCCGCCTTTTGCTCTTCCGGCGGACTCTCGTGGGCGACCTTGCGGCCGGTCACCGCCGTGACCAGCGCCCAATGCGCCTGGGCGTCGAACTCGATCCGCGGGATGCGCTTCGGCGCCTCAAGCTGGATTGCGGCCCATCCATCTTCCCGCCCCATGCGGCTCCCCTTCGTCCTGACACCGGGCCAACAGCCCTCGCATCCCATGTCTCCCCGACCACGGGTCCTTCGGGGAGTCGTACACCCCATCGTCAACTCGCGTCCTTCTCCCCGTCGCCGTCCGACACCGTGCAACGCTCGGGCACCACCAACACGGGAACGTCCGCTTCCGAGAGAATGCTCTCCCGTACGCTTCCGACGAGAAGGTGATAGAGCGCGCCGTGCGTATGGCTCCCCATCACGATGAGATCGGCTTCGGTCTCCTTCGCAACGCGCAGAATGGTATCCGCGGTCGGCCCTTCCAGCAGGCGCGTCTCGGCCTCCACGCCCCCGCCGGCAATCTGCTCCTGCAGAACCGCCAGCGCCTTTCGGTCCTCTTCAAACTGGCGCTTCATCGCTTCCGCTTCTCCGCTGGCGGACCCAATCGCCATCAGGTTCGGATCCAGCCCATAGCCAAGCGCCGACGCGGGCGGGCTTTCGGTATGGAGAATGCAGAGCCGCGCATCGAACGCACGCGCCATCCGTGCGGCGACGGACAAGACCGCGCCCGTCACATCGGAAAAATCAATGGGAACAAGGATCTGCTTCAGTTCCATGCCTTTCCTCCTCCAGTCGGTCCTCACCAGTCGGATGCAACACTTCCAATTCGCCATCATGCCCTGCCCATCGGGTCAGGAAAACGGCCACCACGAACGCCGCTTTCCCTTTCGTCGACCGCCTGCACCGCTCTTCGATCCCTTCGGTGCCCCCGTTGCGGCAATCGCCTCCCAGTCCTCCGTCAACACCGCATCGGGTGAAATGTCCAGCGGACCGTAGCGGTCCAGGCCGCCGGCCTGCAGAAAGCGCAGCAGGTTCGGGTTCGCCCCACAGATCCGTACGCGTATCCCCTGCTTTGCTGCGCGCTCGGCCAGGCCGGACAGCACGGCCACGAAGCGACTGGTCGTCCCCTCGACGCGTGAGCAGTCGACGAGGACGCGCGTTTCCCGGTGCAGTCGCAGCACCGCGCCCAGGTCGCCTTCCAGCGCCCCGAGCCGGCGCGGATTGCGGAAATCTCCCGACCGGATGCCGACAACAAGCGTTGCCGGTTCCGAGGTGACCTTGTAAACGATTTCGTCGAAACGCGGCTCTTCCGGCATGTCCTTCTCCTTCCCACTTCGTCCGCGGCTCGAGGCTTCGCCACCGTAACTAGGATTGTGCAGATACCGAAAACAACACAAGTGTTTTCTGCGTTCGACGGCCATTTTTTGCAATTGAAACTGGAAACCGGATTCGATTTGTCGATAATGGAGTTTGCCTCAAGTACGAGATTCGCACTGCGAGTCGATAACTTGAAATCCTTTTTATGGTGCGCGCAGACCGTCTGCCGCCCCGAAATCGAAACCACTGGAGGAGAACGCGGCATGCCGAACCTGGCTCAGACTCTGAAAAGCGAAATTCAGCGACTGGCGAAGAAGGAAGCGAAGCGACTGGTTGACCCCGTCAAGAAGGACAACGTGCAACTGCGCAAGGACGTCCGCGACCTGCGCAAGACCGTCGATTCGCTCCAGCGCACCAACCAGCGCCTCTCGCAGAAAGTCCAGCCCGTCATCGAGTCCACGGTCGAAGAGGAAGCCAAGGAACAGGCCAAGCACATCCGCCCGACGGCCAAATCCATCCGCCGGCTCCGCAAGAAGTTCGGCATGACGCAGGCGGAGTTCGGCAAGCTCCTCGACGTCAGCGGCCAGACCATCACCAATTGGGAAAACAGCCAGGGCTCGCTCAAGCTCCGCAAGGCCAACCTCAAGGCCCTCGCCGCCATCATCAATCTCGGCGCCCGCGAGGCCCGCATGAAGCTGGCCGAGATCACCGGCGAAAAGCCCGTCCTCCGCAAGACCAAAGGCCGCAGCGCCACCAAGAAGGCGTCCAAGCCCCGCAAACAGACCGCCGCCGACAAGAACGCCACGACCAAGCCGAAGTCCGGCAAGAAGTCGACGAAGAAGACGTCGGCCAGGAAGTCCGCAAAGAAAGCGTCCTCCAAAAAGGGCAAGGCCTCTGCCGAGAAAGCGAAACAGGCCTCCGCGTAGCGCCCCCCCGACCGAACGCCGCCGGGACGAGAAACGCTTGACACCCCCTCCCCGCCGTGGTAGGGATCCGCACCGTCCGGACAGAGCCGCGGGTCCGGCGAATGCCTCGGCGACGTAGCCAAGGGGTAAGGCAAGGGTTTGCAAAACCCTCACCGGCGGTTCGAATCCGCCCGTCGCCTCCATACGACAACGCCCCGGACCCTGCCGTCCGGGGCGTTTTTCTGTCCCCGCCCCCCCGCGCCGCGCCCGCCCCCCTCACGACGCCGATCCCATCGGCCGGCGCACGCGACCCCACCCTGCCGGCGCTTTCGGCGATACCCACGCGATGCTCCCGCACCCCGCCCCCGCCCGGCCGGTTCGGCCCCGCACCCCCGCCCCTAGGCGGGCTGATTCACCGGCCCCCCGGGCCCGCCCGGCCGCACCCTCCCGCCCCCCCCGCCCCCGGCCGCCGTGCCCGGCCCCCCCGCCCCGGTCCCCCCCCCCTCCCCC
>CAZKKD010000002.1:0-32421 GCA_964553265.1 uncultured Planctomycetales bacterium
TGCTGATTCCGGAAGTTTGAACTCGCCCGGGCCGGCGTGGAGCTGGATCGAGCGGATGCCGGGCAGGTCCAGCAGGTTGTCCACGTTGTGCTTGTAGTCGCCGCAGCAGTGGATGTGCACCCCGCCGTAGGCCTCCGACAGTTCCGCGTTGTAGGGGAAGGCGAACTCCCGGTACATCTCGGGGCTCAGCATCACCAGCGGCGTGTCGTCGGCGATGCAGATGCCGATGGGCTCGCCGATGCTCGGAAAGTTGCGGCCGGGGTAGGCGGGGTGCTCCATCGCGTCGAACTGCAGGTCCATCCACGCGCGCGTGGTGTCGGTCACCATGCGGCAGAGCCGGTGGACGCGGTCGGGATCGGTGACGCAGGCCATGAGGAGCTCGCTGGTCCCGACGATCTGCGCCGCCACGCTGAACGGGCTCTGGATGTCGCTCGTCCACATCGGCAGATCGGTCCCGAGGGTGCGCTGGGCGCGGTCGATCCACTCCAGGAGCCGGCGGATGGTGCTCACCTCCCGCAGCGCGCGGGGGCACAGGCGATCGACAAGCTCGATCCCGCCGGGGAGCGGCGTCGGCGCGATGTCGTCCGGCCGGAAGTGGAGCGGGCAGCCGAAGGCCTCCGGCACCATGGGCACGGTGCAGTAGGTGGTAACGAAGGGCGGCCAGTCGTTCTCTTCGCAGGCGCCCAGCGCTTCGGCCCAGCCGCGCGCGTGCGCCTCCATCGCGTCCAGGTCCTCGAAGCACGCCTGCACGCTCCCGGCCGTCGGGTTCGGGACGCCGGGCTCGACCACCGGCACCTCCGCGCCGGGTGCGCGGGCGTAGGCGTCGCGGAGGCGCCGGTGCGCGGTGCGGATGCGGTCGGACTGCGGATCGAAGGACCAGGCCATGGGCGCATTCCCCTTGCGCGAAGAGAAGGATGACTGAAGTTATTGTTGGACGCGTCCTTACCGGTGCCGGACCGGTCTCAGGCGTCGAACGCGTCCAGCCGTCCGTCCGTCTCCGCCGCGGGCCGGCTCCGGAAGACGGGCTCTAGCGCCAGCGCCGCCGGCTTGGGCCGGCCGTGGAAGTCGACGATCGCGGTGTTGGCGGTGCACGGGAAGCTGTCGTGCCCCATCCAGAGGAGGATGCCGCCCATCGCGGGGAAGCGGTCCTTGCACGCCTGCACCGCCAGGGCCAGCCCGTCGGCCTGCCGCGCCTGGCTCCAGGCCACGTAGGCCTCCAGGCTCTCCGGTTCGTGGCCTTCCTGCGCCACGAAGGTGGGCCACTCGATCCACCACGAGGTCCGCCGCCAGAGGGGGTTGTCCCGCGTGCCGGGCAGGAGCGGCAGGTCGCCGGCGTACTCGCGGATGATGTCGGCCGGGCTTGCGCCGGGGGCCCCGGTTTCGCTCCGGAAGAGGCTGTCGTCGCCCGCCCAGTAGGCGCGCGCCCCCTCCCGCGTCTCGTCGGGCAGCTTCCAGGGGCCGTGCACGTCGTGGTGGATCCCCTTGCCGAAGTCGTCCGCGTCCGCGATGAACCGCGGCCCCGAGCTCGACGTGGGCAGAAAACGCCGGCCCGGGTCCAGCGCCGCCACCAGGCGCTCCATCGCCGCGATCATCGGGTGCGTGCCGTCCACCGGCCTGCCGCAGCCCTGCTTGCCACCGTCCAGCGCCCCCTGCAGCTCGTTGCCGCCGCACCAGACGAAGAGCGACGCGTGGTGCTGGCGGCGCTCGATGTACGAGCGGACGATCTCCTCCATCTCCGCGATGGCGTCCGGGTCCTCGGGGGGCCAGTTGTCGAGCCCGGAGCTGGAGAGCGGGAACTCCTGCCAGACCAGGAGGCCGCGCTCGTCGCAGGCGTCGTAGAACGCCTCGGTCTCCAGCACCGCGCCGCCCCAGACGCGGAGGGTGTTGCAGCCGAGGTCGCGGTAGAGCGCCACCCGGCGGACCGTCTCGTCGGCCGGGACGTCGGCGAAGGTGGGCCGCACCGGGGTCCAGTTGACCCCCTGCAGGAAGATGGGCCGGCCGTTGACCACGCAGATCCACGGCAGCGCGCCCTCCGGCGCATCGACGCACGGGCGCCATTCGATGCGCCGGAACCCGACGCGGCGGCCGGCGCGGTCGCACTCGCTTCCGTCGGCGTCGAGCAGGCGGCAGGTGACGGTGTAGAGCGGCTGCGCGCCCTCCCCGTTCGGCCACCAGAGCTCGACGCCCAGGTCGGACCACGAGATCCCGCCGTCGACGAAGGCGGCGAGGGGTTCGGTCTCTTCGCGTACCACCCGCCCGTCCGCGTCGGCGAGCGTCACCGTCACGCGGTCGCCGCCGGAGGCGCCCCCGGAGAGCCGCAGCATGCCCGTCCCCGCGGCGGGGTCGGCGTCGGCGCGCACCTCGAGCCGTTCGAAGGCGGGGCCGGCGGTCGTCTCGAGGACGAGATCGTCCCAGATCCCGATCTGCACCACGCGGCTGGTCCAGTCCCAGGTGTAGTTGAAGCGCGCCTTCCACTCCGTCATCCGGGAGGTGTAGCCGAACTGCCCCAGCCAGCGGGGCGGCTCGAAGAAGACGATCTCCAGCAGGTTGCCGTCCTTCTGGAGACAGGGGGTGAGGTCGAACGCGTGGGGCGTAAAGGTGCCGCAGAACGCCCCCGCTTCCCCGCCGTTGACGCGCACCACACCCTCGTAGTCGAGGCCGTAGCAGCGGAGCACGCACCGCGCCCCCCCGGCGTCCGCCAGCCACGCGTCGGGCAGCCGCGCCTGGAAGACCCAGTGCCGGTGCTCCACCCATTCGCAGGCGCGGGCGTCGAGGCCCACATACCAGTCGGGCAGGAGATCCGCCTCGCGGAGCGCACGCTGCACCGAACCGGGCACGGTCGCCGGGACGCAGGGGATCTCGCTCTCGGTCTCCACGCCGAGCTCGATGCTGCGGGCGCGCCGCCACATGTGCGGCAGGAAACCGGCCAGCTTCCATTCCAGTTCGCTTAAACTGTGGGATGTCTTCATGATGCGCTCCGTGCTTCGGCGTGGACCCGGTCCCACTCGTCGAAGATGGCGAGGGCGACGTCGGGATTGGAACCGGGCGAGAGTTCGAACTGCGCGATGATGCCGCCGGCGGGGTCGTACAGGTGCTGCGCCACCTTGCGCACCGCGTCACGGCCCACCTGCGGGTCGGCCGCCGGCAACACGTGCTGGCGGTCGATCTCGCCCCAGAAGGTGAGTTTTCCCTTGGCCTTGCGGGCGAGCTCGTCCATGTCCATGCAGAAGAGCTGGCTGTTGAGCGCGTCGACGCCGACCTCCACCAGGTCCTCGTAGACCTCGCTGATGTGCCCGTCGGAATGCATGAAGATCGCCTTCCCGTGGGCGTGGGCCAGCTCGCAGTAGTCCCGGTAGAGCGGCTTGAAGAGCTCGCGCCAGGACGTCGGCGGAATCAGCAGCTGCGTCTGCGAACCCCAGTCGTCCATGAAGCAGACCGAATCGACATCCGTCGTCACCCAGAACTCCAGCTCCCGCAGGTAGAACGCATGGATCGCCGCCAGGACGTCGGCCATCCCCTCCTCCGGCATCATGACGTCCACCATCGCTTCTTCGGTGCCGCGGAGGAACTGGTAGCGCTCCCACGGCCGGGGACAGCATCCGCCGCGCATGTAGAGGTCGCTCTCGGCGCACGCGCGGTTGACCGCGTCCCGCGCCGCGTCCGGGTCCGCCGGCAGCGTCTCGACCGGCGGGCGGACCACGTCCTGCCAGGCGTCGAGGTCCTTCAGGATCGGGTCGCGCACCTCGCCGATGACGCCGCGCTGCAGATTGGTAAAGACGCACCCCCACTCGTCGACATACGTGCCCACCGCATGCTGTTCACCACTCTGACGTGAACTGGGCGCATACACCAGCGGCGGAAAGCCCACGTCGGCGGGATAGCGCTCCCGGAGTTCGCGCAGCGCTTCGCCCAGGTGCTCCTCCGCCCAGGGCAGCGCCCACAGTTCGCGCGGCAACCGCTCCGGATGCTCGAATGCAAGACACTGACGCACTATCTCCCGCGGGGTTGCCGCCATGCCGTTCTCCTTCTGCTTTCGGCCCGTTGTCGTTGTGCGGATCCGCCGCCGCCCGGCGCGCGCACACCGCGGGGCCGCACCCCGGCGAACCGTGCGCCCGTTATCCGCCTCCGTACAGCCGCTGTCAAGAATGCTATCAGAATTTCCTGGCGCGCCGGTGGTCTCGCGTGCACCCGCGCGTACCCGCCATGCGTCCCACCCCTGTTTCCCCCCGTCCCGGGCCCGTCCGACCCCGGTCCAGCAGCGGTCCGACCCGCCTGCACGCTTGCAAAAGGCTGGCGCTGCGGTACAGTCTCTCCGTTGGCCCCGAGGGACCGGGCCGGCCCCGCGCCGGCGGCGCCGCCCCCGCGGGCGCCCGGGACAGCGCCCGCGCCACCCGCGCCCCCGCAAAGGGAGACCATGCCATGACGACGGACGCAGCCCCGCGCTTTCGCGACGCCTCCCTCCCCGCCGGGGAGCGGGCGAAGGACCTGGTCGACCGGCTGACCCTGAACGAGAAGATCAGCCAGACCCTCTACACCGCGCCGGCCATCCCCCGGCTCGACATCCCCGAGTACAACTGGTGGAACGAGTGCCTCCACGGGGTGGCGCGCGCCGGCGTGGCGACCGTCTTTCCCCAGGCCATCGGCATGGCCGCGACCTGGAACGACGATCTCCTCCGCCAGGCGGCCGACTGCATCGCCACCGAGGGCCGCGCCCGCCACCACGAGGCCGCCCGCCGCGGCGACCGCAACATCTACAAGGGCCTCACCTACTGGACCCCGAACATCAACATCTTCCGCGATCCCCGCTGGGGCCGCGGGCACGAGACCTACGGCGAATGCCCCTTCCTCACCGCGCGGATGGGCGTCGCGTTCGTCAAGGGCCTCCAGGGCGACGACCCGAAATACATGAAGGCCGCCGCCTGCGCCAAGCACTACGCCGTCCACAGCGGCCCCGAGGTGGGGCGCCACAGCTTCGACAGCCAGTGCTCGGAAAAGGACCTGTGGGAAACCTACCTCCCCGCCTTCCACGCGCTCGTGCGCGAGGCCGGCGTCGCCGGCGTGATGGGCGCGTACAACCGCACCAACGGCGAACCGTGCTGCGCCAGCAAGACGCTGGGCCAGGAGATCCTCCGCAAGCAGTGGGGCTTCACCGGTTACTTCGTCTCCGACTGCGGCGCCATCCAGGACATCCACGCCCACCACGGCTACACCGCCAACGGCGCCGAATCCGCCGCGCTCGCCATCCGGCTGGGCTGCGACCTCAACTGCGGGAGCGTCTACAAGGACCTTGTCATCGCCACCACGCTCGGGCTCGTTTCCGAGGCGGAGATCGACGTCGCGGTCGAGCGCCTCTTCACCATCCGCTTCCGCCTGGGCCTGCTGGACGATCCGGAAAGCTATACCTACGGCCGGACCCCGTACGAGGTGAACGACTGCGAGGCCCATCACACGCTCAGCCTGGAGATGAGCCGGCAGTCGCTGGTGCTGCTGAAGAACGTCGACGGACGCCTGCCGCTGCCGAAGAACCCGGGCTCCATCGCCGTGGTCGGCCCGACGGCGGCCGACGAGGACGTGCTGGTGGGCAACTACTTCGGCACCCCGTCGCAACGGGTCACCATCCTCGACGGCATCCGCCGGGCGGTGAGCCCGGAGACGACGGTCCGGTACGCCCAGGGGAGCGACCTTTTCGACGGGCAGACCCCGAACTGGGCCAACGACCCCGATCCGTGCCTGGCCGAGGGGCTGGCGGCGGTGGAGCGCGCGGACCTGACCGTGCTCTGCCTGGGGCTCTCCCCGCGCCTGGAAGGCGAGGAAGGGGACGTGGCCAACTCCGACGGCGGCGGCGACCGCCGCAGCATCCGCCTGCCGCGCTGCCAGGATCGGCTGCTCCGCGCCGTGGTGGCCACGGGCAAGCCGGTGGTGCTGGTCCTCACCGGCGGCAGCGCCCTGGCGCTCGGCGCGGTCGAGGCCGACCTGCCCGCCATCCTCATGGCCTGGTACCCCGGCCAGTTCGGCGGCCGGGCGGTGGCCGAGGCGCTCTTCGGCGAGGTCAACCCGGCGGGGCGGCTGCCGGTGACGTTCTACCGCGACGACGATCAGCTCCCGCACTTCCACGACTACGCGATGACGAACCGCACCTACCGCTACTTCCGGGGCGAGCCGCTGTATCCGTTCGGCTACGGGCTCTCCTACACGCGCTTTGCCTACGAAGATCTCCAGCTCGGCGCGGAGACCCTGGCGGCGGGCGAGCCGCTCACCGTCCGGGCCCGGGTCACCAACACCGGCGACCGCGCCGGCGACGAGGTGGCGCAGCTCTACCTCCGCGACCTCGAATCCTCCACCGAGCGCCCCGTCCACGACCTCCGCGGGTTCCGGCGCGTGCGGCTGAAGCCGGGCGAGAGCGCCGACCTGGAATTCGTCCTCAAGCCGCGCGACCTGGCGCTCGTCGACGACCAGGGACACTGCCGCATCGAAGCCGGGACGTTCCGCGTCTTCGTCGGCGGCCGCCAGCCGGACGCCCGCAGCGCCGCCCTGGCCGGCGCCGACGTCCTGGAGGCCGACTTCACCGTCACCGGCGAGGCCGCCCTGGAGCCGTAGGGTAGAGGGGCATCGCCAAAAAAGCAGAAAAGACACCAAATGTATCTTGACGGAAATCAGTGCCCAACACAAAATCAATGAGGCTGAACGACGTCGCGCACTGGGAATACGCGTCTTTCTGCCGAAATCCGGACTTTTTTCTTGCAATGATTATATCTTGAGGTAATTTCCCTGATGGCGAAACCAAGGGTCCGGCATTGCTGAATACGCTTCGCAAGGCGGAACCGACCTTTACGCTACCGATGAGGTGCTCTGCCTTCTATTCGAAGCGAAATGCAAAAAGGTGAAGGGCATTTCGGACAAGCGTCACCGCAAGCAGATTCGTCAGCGACTGCTCAAGAGATGCGAAGGGGGACTGCTCAATTACCTTGGCAGCGGGAAAGACCGGGCAGGGGCTTTTGTGGTCCGGGAGCACGGTCGCGGATACGCACTCCGGTTCCTGGATTACAAGGTGCGCATTGCCGGATTCTTCACCAGCGACAACACGACATTCGTCGCCATCGACTGGTTCAAAAAGGAACAAGACCGCAACAGCGAGGCGCAAAACGCTCTATATCGGCGGGCTGACGATCTGGCGAAAAGCGGAGAGTATGAGGAGTTGAGTCATGGCCATTGACCCCGAACTGGCGGCAGAGCTCGAAGAGACGGAAGGCACAGACATCGACGTCCTGGTCACGCTGCAAGATGACCTTGCCCGATGCCTTCTCACATACCTCAAGGCGAAGGGAATGACCCAGAAGGAACTGGCAAAGGAATCCGGCCTGACGGAGAAGCAAGTCAGTTGGATGGTCAACTCTAGCGGCAACTTCGAAATGGAGACCATTGCAAAGGTATTGGCCGGACTTGACCTGATGCCCGTCTTCGACGCCGTTCCGCGCGCACAGTACAAAAGCAGGGGCGCCTTTGTGGCATCCGATTGCCATGCAGGCAGCCCTTTCGGTACGATCAATGGCTTCAAAACGGCAACGGAATCCGCATCCCTGACTCCTTCCGCTTCCTCGGCCAGCATGCCCCTTGGCTCCGTTGTCGTAGGGGACAGTCTTCTCTCACAGAAAGCCCGCCCAAACCGATCCTCCCAAGGGACTGCAGCATAAGGAGCATGGAGCATGGCAAAGCGAACGAAAGCAGGCCGCACACCGAAGGGTGACGCTTCATCAACGGAGCAACCCGAGAACCAACAAGCGCTTTTTGTAGACCCGACCCTGAAAACCCTCTTCTGCGACAATGTGAATTTCGCACTCCATGGCGATGGCCTCGTTCTCCTTCATGTTTTCAGCAAGCTCCCGGTAGGGGCAATGGAGCAGGCTCGACTCATGGTAACCCGGGATCACGCAAAACGGATCGTCCTTGCATTGTGCAAGACACTGGACTACCACCCGGAGCGAGAAGAGATTGATGCCTACTCGAAGACGTTCGAATGAGCCCCCTCAGCCGATGCCGTGTTCGTGGCAGAGGTCTTCGTAGAGGTCTTCGAGGCGGGTGATCTGCCGGCCGGCGTCGAAGCGGCGCAGGTTCTCCGGCATCTGGCGGCGGAGGTGCGCCGCGGTGGCGGGGGTGAGCGCGGCCCGGATGGCGGACGCGATGGCCTCGGGGCGGCTCTCGTTCACCAGGCGCCCGCCCCCGCCGGCCAGCGCCTCGGGCGTGCCGCCCACCGCGCGCGCCACCACCGGCACGCCCGCGGCCTGCGCCTCGAGGATGACCATGCCCAGCCCCTCGCTGTCGCTGGTCACCACCACGCAGTCGAGCGCCCGGTAGACGCGCGCCACCTCCGCGTGCCGGCCGACAAACGCCACCTTGTGCGCCATGCCGAGCTGGCGGGCCTTCTCCTTCAGCGTGTCGCGGAGCTTCCCCTCGCCCACCACGACGAAGTTGACGTCCGGCCGGTCCTGGTTGAGCCGGAACGCGGCGTCGAGGAAGAGGTCGTGGCGCTTCACCGGGTGCAACCGGCCGACAATGCCCACGCACGGTCCGTCCGCGGCGAGGCCGAGGTCGGCCTTGGCGAGCTGGGGCGAGATGTCGCTCCGGAAGGCGTTGGGGTCGATGAAGTTGTGCAGCGTCTCCACCCGGTCGCGCGGCATGTCCGCCACCTCCATCTGCACGGTCGCCACCGCGTCGGAGATGCAGAGAACGCGGTCCGTGCGCTTCGCCAGCCAGCGGGCAATCCAGCCGTGGTGCGACCGCGTGTCGCGCAGCACGTCGTGCGCGTGGGCGATGCGCACCGGCGTCCCGGCCAGGACCGCGGCCAGCCGCCCGCTCAGGTTGGCGCGCCGCAGGTGCGTGTGCACCACGTCGATATCGAGCTCACGCAGCAGCCCCTGCAGGCGCACAAGGCCGATCAGGCTGAGCCGGCTGGAAAAGTACACCAGGTGATGCGGAACGCGCTGGTCCTCCAGCCGTGCGATGAGCGACCCGCCGCTGCGGAGGCAGCAGACGTGCGGGCGAAAGCGGCTGCGGTCCAGGTTCGCGACAATGTCGCAGACGACGCGCTGCGCGCCGCCCATCTCCATGTCGCTCAGGATATGCATCACGCGAATCGGGCGCATCGGCGTCGGAACTCCCGGCCCGGAGGTCGAAAAAAAGCCGCCCCCGGCAGGACCCCAAGGGCGGCATGCATTCACTTACAGGCCCGTGCCCGCGCGCGGCCGCACGCGCCGACCGCCCGGGACCACCGCGTCAGGCGACGTGGCTGTCCTCTTCGCGCAACCCCATCTCGGCCAGGATGGCGCGGCACTCGCCCCGGCTGATGTCGTCGATGGACAGGCCGCGGCGCTTCCCGTGCTCGAAAAACTCCAGCGCCTGCGCCTGCATCCGCTCGTGCGTGCCGGCGCTGCCGCTGTAGAGGCGGAACTGGCGGGACCGCGTAATGCGCGTGTGGCCGTCCTGGTTGTCCAGGCCAAGGCCGGTCAGGCGGATCTTTCCACGGCGGCTGTGACGTTTGGGCATGGTGCGCAAGCCTTCCATCCTGTATACGCACGCGCATCCGGGCGCGGCAATGGTTCGCTCAAGAGGGGATTATATGAACCGACAGGGGGCCAATCAAGAAGCGGCCAACTTTCCGGTTGTAGTTGATCCGCGCAGGAAAGGCTCACAAACTCTTTATCGCAAAGGACTTGTGACCTCTCCGGAAGGCCGCGGGCGGTGGAGAATTCACGGAGTCGCCGAATCGCTCCCCGGCGCGAAGCTGCCTGCGAAACGCTCAGGCGTTGGACAACGCAACGGACCAATCGGGGAGGCAGCGGTCCATCGCGGCGGCCATGTCCTCCGGAACCGGTGATTCCAGGTGGACTTGCATCGATTCGTCGTCCGGGTCGGGAAACACGATCCGCCACGCGTGGAGCGCCTGACGCGCAAGGCCGACCGCGTCCTTGATCGCGCGGTTGGCCGCCCGGTCGCCGTACTGGTCGTCGCCGAGGATGGGACGGCCGAAATCGGCGGCGTGGACGCGGATCTGGTGGGTCCGGCCGGTGTGCGGGTGGAAGAGCATCAGGCTGCAGCCCGACGCGGTCAGCTCCGCGGGGAGGCCCGTTCCGTCCGCTTTGATCAGCAGGCGGTACGCGGTCTCGGCGTCCTGTCCGCCCTTCGATCCCTTCACGACATGGACGGGCCGCCGCCCGCCTTCCCAGCGGCTGAGACGCCGCCGGAGCACCCCGGTGGGGTTGCGCGGCGCACCGAGGCAGAGGGCGAGGTAGGCCTTTTCGACGCGGCGTGCGCGGAAGGCCGCCTCCAGCACGCGCGTGACGGGGGGCGTCTTGCCGAAGAGCTGGCAGCCGGTGGTGTCGCGGTCGAGGCGGTGGGCCGGGGCGAGGCCGGGCAGGTCGCGCTCGCGCCGGACGCGGCTGGCAAGGCAGCGGCTGGTGTCCCCGCCGCCGGTGACGATGGTCTCCCAGCCGGCGGGCTTGTCGACGGCGATCCATGCGTCGGTCTCGGCGAGGACAGGCGCCGGTGCGTCGGGCATGCGGCGGCTCCGGACAGGCGGTTCGCGGACAGGCAGGACCGGCCGGCGCACTCCGATCCGGACGACGGCGGAGCGGGTCGGTCCCGCGCTCGCCCCCGTCATACCGTACCGGCCGGCGCAATGCAAACGGGATCCGCGGCAGCGTCGTTCCGTTCTCCCGCTCCCGTTGGGAGAGGGCCGGGGTGAGGGCCTCGGACGGTGAACATCCCCCTCGCCCTGACCCTCTCCCAGAGGGAGAGGGAACTTTTGCCGAACCGGCGCCGCCAGCTTCAGAGCGAAATGGCAAGAATTGAATGACCCCGGGATTCGCCGCCAGGCGCTTGCATCCGGACGGCGTGGACGGTAGACTGCGGGGAGAGACCGATCCGACGCGGAGGGCTGGCCGAGCGGTCGAAGGCGACGGTTTTGAAAACCGTTGGGGCGGCAACGTCCTCAGGGGTTCGAATCCTCTGCCCTCCGCCATGGACTGATGCGGGACGCCGGGGGCGTGCCCGCCGTTCGTTCCCGCCCGCCGCGACGGCGCGCGGGGCTCCGACATCGCGGCTGTTCCGAGGACTGAGACCCATGGCGACGAAGAAGACGGCAACGCGGCGCGTCGTGCTGGCCTACTCCGGCGGGCTGGACACGAGCGTCATCTGCAAGTGGCTGGTGGAAGAAGGCTACGAGGTGGTCGCCTGGGCCGCCGACGTGGGCCAGCGCGAGGACTGGGCGGCCGTGAAGAGGAAGGCCCTCCGGAGCGGCGCGAAGAAGTTTCTCGTCTCGAACCTCCAGGCCGAGTTTGTCGAAGAGTTCGTCTGGCCGTCCATCCAGTGGAACGCGCGCTACGAGGGGCGGTACCTCCTGGGCACCTCGCTGGCGCGCCCGTGCATTGCGCGCGAGCACGTCCGCATCGCCCGCCAGGAACAGGCCGGCGCCATCGCCCACGGCGCGACGGGCAAGGGCAACGACCAGGTGCGCTTCGAGCTCACCGCCGCGGCGCTCGCCCCGGACCTGCAGGTCATCGCGCCCTGGCGGATGGAAGCGTTCAACACCCTCATCCCCGGCCGGCAGGAAGCCATCGCCTACGCGAAGCGCCACGGCATCCCCGTCAAGGCAACGGCGAAGAAGCCGTGGTCGAGCGACGAGAACGTGCTCCACATCAGCTACGAAGCCGGCATGCTGGAAGACCCCGCCGCCCGGCCGCGCGAGGACATGTTCGAGCTCACCCGCTCGCCGAAGAAGGCCCCCGCCCGCGCCGAGACGCTGGAGATCGACTTCGCCGGCGGCGCGCCCGTCGCGCTGAACGGCAAGAAGCGCAAGCCCCTGGCGCTCCTCCAGGATCTCAACCGCATCGGCGGCAAGCATGGCGTGGGACGGATCGACATCGTGGAGAGCCGCTTCGTGGGGATGAAGAGCCGCGGCGTCTACGAGACCCCGGGCGGAACCCTGTTGGTCGAAGCACACCGCGACCTGGAAGGCCTCACCATGGATCGGGACCTCCTGCAGCTCAAGGAGACGCTCATGCCCCGGTTCGCGACGCTGGTTTACAACGGCCTCTGGTTCGCACGCGAGATGGAGGCGCTCGCCGCGTTCCTGGCCGAGAGCCAGCGCTACGTCACCGGTACGGTGCGGCTGGAGCTCTACAAGGGGAACGTCACCGTCATCGGCCGCGAAAGCCCCTGCGGACTCTACGATCCGCTCGTCGCCAGCATGGACGACGACGAGGGCGCCTACGACCAGTCCGACGCCACCGGCTTCATCCGCCTGCACGGGCTGCCGCTGCGGGCCCACGCCCGCCGCGTGGCGCCCCCAAAACCGATAACGAAGAAACGCCGGAACTAGGTGGGCTCCATTCTCTGGCGGGCACAGAACAGACCGGCTTCGTTCAGCCTTCGCGCGACCCTCGGTGAACCAGGGATCGCTCTGCCGACGGGGCGTTGGGTTTTCGCAAGGCCCTCTTGCCTAATTCTCGGCATATCGACGGGATACCGGATGCATGCACAGCCGTTCGGCCGAAACCCGAATTCGGAGCGAGCGCACCCTTTCGAGCTTACTGCGGTTGAACACTCCCGGATGGCCTTTTCTTGTCCGACCCCTTGCATGCGCGGTTTGCGACCAGGCTCGATGATTGCTCTTCGGTATTCCCGGCATCCTTCACGAACTGCTTCATCTGGTCGACAAAGGTCATTGTCGGAAGGAGAAGAGGTGCATGCGGCCCCCTGCCGGTCAGGTTGGAAATCATTTCTCGGACTGAGCCGTACAGCACTGCGCTTCCGTTGATCTCGGCGAATTGCCGCACCTGTTCCTGGGGAAGGTCATCCTGAACTTTGAACAGTCCCACGACCTCTATATCAAACATGTAAGGCGGAGGGGCATCCTTGGCCGCTTCGTTCTTCAGGGAAAACGTGATTTGCCAACGCCGCGGGTTATCCTTGTGGTGAGCCGACGCCACTTCACAGGACAGATCGCCCGGTCCATCACAGCCGGCATTACAAGCCTCCACATGGATGCGCGTGAAAAAGTAATTTTCAAGCGACAGGGGCGAGAGCATCATGACCAAACTCCTTGTCGGAGGCGACAAAGGGGATGCAGGTGACATCCCGGTCTTGCGTGTAGGACGCACGCATCGCATCGAGGTCCACTTCACCGCCCTCGGCAGAACCCGGCTTCACGTCAAACCAGAGAGACTGGGCGTCCTCGGGTCGAAGATGGATCCGGAAGTCGGTATCGAGCGCTCTGGCAATCTTTGCCATGGACTCCAGGGTGAAGTTGTAATCCCCCTTGAGTATTTTTGTGATGTAGGATGGGCGTACCTTCATCCGTTTGGCGAGGTCCGAACGGGAGATCCCTTTTGCCTCCATGCGCCGGAGCATCTCCTCAGTGAATTCGATGATCGCGCCCTCGATCCAGTACTCGAGAGACTGCTCCGCCTTTTTGAAAAGCTGCTGGAACTCTTTCCCCGGTCCTCTGCTCATCTCAAATCTCCCTGACGCGGCCCTCGGCCTTTGCCGACCGGTACAGATCCCGGATGCGCCGGGCCCTGTCGATCTCGCCGGGTGGGGTCTTTTGACGCTTTTTGACGAAGCCATGCGTACAGATGATCAGATTCTCCTCATCCCAAAACCATGCGATCCGCAGGCAACCACCCTTGAACTCAAAGATTCCGTCTTCAAGACTGCGACACTTCTCCTTGTTGCGAATGCGACCCCGCTCCGCCATTTCCCGCAGAACACGCATGAGGCGGGCGAAATCCGTCGCTCTGCCCCTCCCCTACTCATCCAGAAAGCCACGCAGGTCACAGCCGTGGCCATCGATGGCCGTGACTCGGCAAGACGCACCAGACCAAACGACTTGCAGGTTCACGTCACTCATAAGAAGATTAACCTATAGGTGAACGATGTCAAATGAAAATGCTTTTTTGTGCTCATTGACACTCATAACGTATTGAAAGAAAAGGAGTTGCGAAAAACCACTTCCAGCAGCCGCTGAACATGTTTTCCCTCTTGCGGTTACACTTAGTGGAACGTCCCGCAAGTAGATGAACAAATTCGCCGGGCGCCGCCCTCATCCTAACCCCAATACGGTTCAGCTAAGCGGTGGCACGGCCATCTTGGCCGTGGAATCATGGGCTGGAAGCCCATGCCACGACGCACCGGTCGTCTTAACTGAACCGTATTGTCCCTAACTCTCTCCCAAAGGGAGAGGGAATGTTCACCAACTTGCGGGGCGCTGTACTTAGACAAGCGGACGCCGATGATCGGGCACGCTCTTTCGCGCTTCCGTTCCGCGTCAGTCCGGTTGCGCGAAATAGCGGTGCTTCGGGCCGGCGGAGCTGGAGCGCGTCACCGCCCAGGCGTAGGGCTTGCCGTCGCCGAAAAGCGAGAAGGTGACGCTTGCGTCCTCCAGGCGGAAGGTGGTCGCCGCGCCGGAGGCGACGATCTGGTTGGCCCCGCCGACCGGGAGCGGCAGATCGCAATGCTTCGTCTCGTGCGGATTGAAGACGAGGCCGTTGATCGTGACGATGCCTTCGGCGGCGCGGTCCTTTGTGCAGCCCATCACCTGGTCGGTAATGAGGATCTCGTTCGGATCCTCGTGAACGGTGAGCGTGTCCACGTCCGAGTGGAGCGCATCGATGCGGTAGCGGCCGGGGTAGAAGTTGTATCCCGGCGAGGCCACGCCGCTGAAGTCGCCGTCCCACTGCACCCGGCTCGGGCGGTGCCAGTGCGGATCCATCGGCTCGCTCCAGTCGCGGAAGGGGCAGTAGACCGCCTGGCGCGATTCCACCGCGCCGGCCGACGGATCGAGCCGCAGGTAATCGGTGAAGTAGGAGAGGCAGCCTTCGCCGACAATCTTGAACGGCATCCGCTCTTTGCTCTCCCAGTGTTTGACGGTCCCGCCGGTCCAGATGAGTCCGCCGCCGAACGCGGGGTAGAGCCCGCCGAAGTCGCCGCGGTACATCTCCAGGGCCGTGTGGTTCTGTCGCAGCCGCGAGAGGCACGAGAGGGTCCGGGCGCTCTTGATCGCGCTCTCCAGCGCCGGCAGCAGCAGCCCCGCCAGGATGCTGATGATGGCGATCACGACCAACAGCTCCACCAGGGTGAAACCGCGGCGACCGCGGTGGTGGTGTGCATGGGCAGACGTTGTCAATTCCTCCGGTACAGGTTGCGGGCGTCGTTGATCACCATCCGGCCGGCGTAATTGCTGCCGTCCAGGTCGGCCGGGCCCAGCGCTTCGCTGTGGCCGTCGAAGAAGCTGACGCCGATCCGGCCCCCGTGGCGGAAAGCGGGAAAGCGAAGCTCCTCGCCCACCGAATCGCCGACGAGAAACGTGTCGTTCGGGTGGCTCAGCTCGGAGAGGCGGTGGACCACCGGATCCGGGACGGTGCGGCCGAGCGTGCCGTCCCAGCGGAAGTTGCACGGGAAAGCATACCCCTGCCCGCGGTTGCCGTTGACCTGGTAGTGGCTCCAGATGCGCAGCCGACGGGCCGTCGATCCCTTGTACGCCACGTGGGCCGAGGGGCCGCCGTCAAAGCAGGTCGAGCCGGTCGCGCCGTTGCGCCAGACCGCCGTCCGCTTCACCTGGTTCGACTCCCCCCATTTGGGTGTCAACGCGGCCGCCGCCGGGCAGTTGAGAATGTCGCTGGTCCAGTGATCCCCGGTCCAGTCGCCGACCAGTTCGCCGCTGATGAAGAGCGAACTGAGGCCGGGGTACTCCTGCGGACCGACCGTGTGACCCGAGCTGTTGAACTCGAACCAGTAGTAGGGATGGAGGATATCGTCGTAGTTGCCGACGTAGATGAGCATCGCGGTCGCCTGCTGGCGCGCATTGTTCTGGCAGTGGATCGTCTGCGCCGCTTCCTGCGCCGCTTCGAGTGCGGGCAGGAGCAACCCCGCCAGCACGCTGATGATGGCGATCACGACCAACAGCTCCACCAAGGTAAAACCGCGGCGGACTGCGCGGGCGGAACCCGCCGGGGCCTGCGTCCCCCGCCGCAGGGGGGCGGCGCCGGGGTCGCGTCCTTCATCTCCATACCGGTTTCGCATCCAGTCACCTCCTGCCGTCAGCGTCCGTCATCCTGTGGCGCATCATCCACGCTTCATGGTATCCGATTCGGCCCCTGCTGTAAAGCGGACCGACCGGAAACCTGCGTGGAGCGGCAGCTTCCATGACGCCGGAAAGCCGCACGCAAAGGAACGCTGCAGACGCTCCGGAAGGAACCTGACGGGGGAATTTCCGCGTACCGGAGCGGAATCCGGGCGCTGCGCCACCTCGCGAAATGCATCGCGAGTGCTTGCCCGCAAACGAATTGGAACAGACAGGCGCCCGCCTCAGCGGCGGGCGATGCGGGCGAGGATCTCCAGGCCGCGATCGATGACCTTGTCGTCCGCGGCATAGGAGAGGCGGAAGTGGGTGGTCTGCTCGGAGAAGACGCTGCCCGGGATGATGAGGAGATCGTTGCCGATCGCTTCGGTGACAAACTCGGTATCCGTCCCCCAGGGCACGCGCGGAAAGATGTAAAACGCGCCTCCCGGTGTCGTTACGTCATAGCCGGCCTCCGCGAGGCCCGCGACCATGCGGTCGCGCTTGGCGCGGTACTCCGCGATGCGGTCGGTGAGCGGCTGGCCCAGCACGGCCGCGCCCGCGACCTGCGCAAAGCTCGGCGCGCAGACGTAGGTGAACTGCTGCAGCTTGGTCATCGCGGCGATCAGCTCCGCCGGACCGGCCGCGTACCCCAGCCGCCAGCCCGTCATGGCGTGGCTCTTGCTCCACCCGCCGAGGACCAGCGTCGACTCATACACCTCGGCGATGGACGGCGCCGGGCCGTCGTAGGCGTAATCGGCATAGATCTCGTCGCTGATGACGAGCAGGTTCCGCTTCCGGGCGACCTCCGCCAGCGCGCGCAGGCTGTCGGCGTCGTAGACCGCGCCGGTGGGGTTGGCCGGGCTCGACAGCACGATGGCGCGGGTGCGGTCGGTGATCGCGGCGGCAAAGCGGTCGGGATCGATCTGGAAATCGGGATAGGTGTCCACGTAGACCGGCCGGGCCCCGCACATCAGCGCAAGTTGCTTGTAGGACACGAAATACGGATCCGTCGTGAGAATCTCGTCGCCCGGATTGAGAAGCGCCAGAAAGGCAAGCGTCAGGCCTCCGCTGACACCGGAAACCACAAGCACCTGCTCTGGCTGATAGTTGCGGCTCGCGGGGAGCTGGGACAGCAGCGCTTCGCGGAGTTCCGGCCCGCCCTGGGTCTGCGTGTAGGCGTTTTTGCCCGCGCGGATGGCCGCGCAGGCGGCGTCCTTGGCCGCCTCGGGGACGTCGAAGTGCGGCTGGCCGATGGAGAGATTGACCGGATTTTTGATGCTGCGGGCGAGGTCGAAGACCTTGCGGACGCCGCTGACATCCATCGACGCGACGCGGTCGGAGAGTGGGACGGAGATGGCCACAGCGGATCCCCCGGCTCGGGTGCGCGCCGCGGACCGGACCGCCGGCCGCGACGGGCACCTATGACGCGCGCGACGGCCCGAAGGTCGCCGCGCGCAATGGGTTCGTTTCGAAGCGGACGCCGTCGGGCGCCCCCGGACGACGCCGCGGATGCAGGCGCACGGGCACGCGAACGCTCAGGCCGCGGCTTCCTCGCCTTCGGCCTGGTCCTTCTTCTTCTTCTTCCTGGCCATGCGCTTCATGGAGCGCACCTTGGGCAGACCGAAGACGGAACCCTCTTCCGGGCTCCAGCGTTTGCTGTCCTGCAGCTTGTCGAGGCGCTCGACGCGGGTCAGGACGTTGCGGTGGCGCGCCAGGGTATTGGTGGAGCGCAGGCTTCTGTGCAGACTCATGGGTACGTTCCTCAAAGACTCCTGCCATGCCCCTTCCCTGCGGGGCTGGACGATTGGAAGCAGAACCGTATACCACGACGGGGCAGGCTTGTAAAGCGTTTTCCCTTCCTTTTCCGTCCGCAGGCGGCGGATTTCCGGCCCCCCGCTCCGGGACCCGTCTCCGGGAGCGGCGCGCAGGGCGGCGGGCGCGACCCGGGCGGTCGGGATCGACGACGATTCCCCACGAAATCGCCAGGCTTTTCCGGAAACGAAACCCGGCTTCGGCACAGTGGACAGAACCGGACACGCGTCGGCGGCCACTGCCCCGGATCCGGCACATCAACCGATCGTCATTTTCTTGTACGAAAGCCTGCCATGCATTCGCAAGACAGGCGAACCGGCGGCACACCACCGGGATTGTCCGAAACGCACAGATCCCGCACAGCGACTCCACCGCGGACCTGAAGGCCCAACGCCTGGCCCGCCTGCCGAAGGGCAACAGATCCGAGTTGACAAACAGGGATGGATCAGACTACGATGGACAAAACAAGTCCTGTTATTGCTTTCGTTTGCGACCGAAACAACGGCAGCGATGCGCCAGCGGTCCGACGCGCATCAGCATGGCGGCAGCGGTCCGGACAGGCCGGGCGCTCTCCCGCCGCGACGCATCGACTTCACACGGGTGGCGGAACCATACCACGCACGGATAACGGAGGAGCGAACATGAGGTACTCCGAAACGGGGTTCTGGAACTGGCTGATCGCGGCTTCCCTGCTGATCCTGGCGACGGCGGGCGCGGCCGATGCCGGCGAATTCGACCAGGCGCGCGCCGCCCTGGACGCCGGCGAGTACCAGAAGGCCGAGGATCTGCTGGAGAAGGAGCTGGCGAAGGCTTCCCCCGCCACGGAGGCGCTGGAGATCAGCATGCAGGCCGCGATGAAGAGCGGCCGCGTGGTCACCGCCCAGAAGCGGGTGAGTGCGCTGATGAAGGTGAAGGGCACGAGCGACCCCGACTTCGTGCGCCAGGCCGCCGAGATTGCCCAGCGCGCCGGCGAAGAGGCCAACGCGCTGCAGCGCTACCGCGAGTACCTCCGCTCCAACCCGCCGAAGAGCCCCGAGCTCCGGGTCGCGCTGGTGAACATGCTCAAGCTCGATCCGGACGTGGCCGCCTACAAACTGCTGGTCAACCAGTTCGGCGGCGCCGAGCAGGCCTGGTTCATCGGCGCGAACCAGCTGCAGCGCCTCTTCTACGAAAAGCGGTCCGGCGAAGGGCTGGAGCTGGCCGCCTTTCTGCTGGCGAAATACCCGGACGTTGACCACGTCAACTTCGTCCACGAACAGGTGAGCGACGCCGCGCAGAACCACCGCATCACCGGCGGCGCGCGCGACCGCTTCGTCAAGCCCCTGCAGGTGCTGCTGCAGAGCAAGCCCTCGACGGTGGAGCACCTCCTCTACCTCTTCGGCGAAGCGCGCCAGCACGCGATGAAGCCCGACGAGCGCCTCAAGGCCGCGCTCAAGATCCAGTCCCTGGCGGGCACGCCCCTGCCGGCGGATGCCTTCGAAGGCTTTCACGACATGCGCGGGCTGCAGAGCGAGGCCGACCGCGTCGGCGCCGGGCAGGCATTCCTCAAGCTGGATACCATTTACAAGAACAGCGCGGACCCGGCGGATTATGCCCGCTACGTGCGCGTGATCACCGACTCGCCCGAGGTCTTCGCCATCCCCGGCAAGCCGCTCTTGAACGCCGGCGCCGTGCAGGAGATGGTCCAGGCGCTTGTCCAGAAAAACGCCGGCCAGGCGGCCCCCTACGACCACCACATCCGCCAGGTGGCCGAGCACTACATCAAGGACCCGGGCGCGAAGGTGGCGTTCCTCCAGCGCTTCGCCGCCGGCTGTCCCGCGCAGGGGCCGTCGGTCACGATGCTGATGGAGGTCATTCCCGACCAGGCCTTCCCGCCCTTCGCGGCGGCCTACGCCAAGCAGCACGGCCTGCAGGAAACCGTGATCCTGAAGGCGCAGGGCCTGCCGATCTACAAGCGTCTCGGCGACAAGGCGGCGCTGCTCCAGGCCGCGCGCGACTACGTGACCACCTACCCCGGCAGCTTCGACGCCAAGCTGGTCTCCGAAAACGTGCTGGAGAGCGACCTCCTGACGCCGGACGAGAAGCTGGGCCTCGTGGAGGATGTGCTGCGCAAGGGCGGCCCCGGCAACCCGGCGCGCAACCTGGTGGGCAAGCTCTCCCCCTACAAGGGCAACGCCAAGTACCAGACCGTCGTGGAGCTGAGCAAGGACGAGGACGGCGGCACCGACCCGGTGATGAAGACGCACGCCCGCATCTGCGCCATCGCCCCCAACCCCCGCAGCCCCAGCAAGCGGGTCTACGACATTGCCGAAGCGTTCCTGAAGACCTACCAGGGCGCCGTCCCCGGCGGTCGTGAACAGGTCACCTCCACGGCCGACGCCACCGCGCACGACATCTTTGTCAAGCACATGGAGCACGTCTACGAGAACCCCGGCGAGATTGCCCGCTGCGCCAAACTCTGGGCGCCGCGCCTGAGCATGGGGTCGGACTGGACGCGGCTGGTGGGCCGCGTGCGGCGCCTGCGGGGCTACGAGACGCTCAACGACATCGCCCCGCACTTCCTGGCGCTGGTCGAACAGGACGCAAAGCCGGACAACGAGCTCTGGACCGAGATGTCCTTCGCCCAGACGCCCCGCGGCGCCGATCAGAAGACGTCGGTCTTCGCCAAGGTATACGAGCGCATGGGGGCGAACAACGCCCTCCGCTACGTCCACGACATGAACCGCGGCAGCTGGCCGCCGGAGCTGTACTTCTTCGAGCTGAGCAAGGTGCTGACGCTTCCGGACATTGCCGACGCGTCCTGGGGGCGGATCCGCTCGGTCTCCAACGAGGTGACCCGCCGCGCCCGCAACCAGAAGCCGCCCGCCGAACTGGGCCAGGGGCTCTGGGCCTACTACACCAGCACGCGCCTGTCCAAGGACCTGCGCGACCTCGGCTTCGAGGCCGAGGTGTACGCCCAGCTCGCCCGCGGCGGCAACGACCAGGCCGCCGCCGCCTGGCTGGACCAGTACCGCAAGCTGCTGGACCAGCGCACCCCGCGCGGACGGGTGCAGGCGCTGTCGAACCTGCTGGGGTACCTCCCCCGCGAGCGGAACAACCTGCAGCCCGGCCGCCAGCACCACATGGCGATCAAGGTGATCGGCCCGATGCTCGCCAGCCTCCCGGCCGACGCGCACCGGATGGTCTACATCCGCGGCTCGCTGCTGGACGCGATCGAGCATTACCTCAAGGCCGCGCCGCCCAACGAGCCGGAGCGGAAGACCGCCGAGGCCCTGCAGGCCACCATCGGCGACGTGCTGATCAACGGTGCGTCCTGCGAAGACGGCCGCAAGGCCCTCCCCTGCGTCCGCGACGCCGCCCTCGCCGCGGCGGAGAAGCTGGACTGGGACCGGCTCGGCCGGGTCAACGAGGCCCTGCCCCGGATCCTCGGCTGGAGCAACGACTGGAACGCCAACGTCAACATCGTCGTCAAGCCCCTCGCCGACAAGCTGATGGAGAAGGGGGCGCACGAGTTTGCCTACGTCCTCTCCAGCAACCTGGAGAAGAAGACGCGCATGCCCGGCAACGTGCGCGAGAACCTGACCCTCATCGAGACCGAGGCCCTCGGCAAGATGGGCGTGCAGCTTATCGACGCGAACAAGGGCAGCGCCCTCTACGACCTCAGCATGGCCGACCACTTCTACCAGCGCGAGAACGTCGCCAAGGCGTGGGAGCTCGCCCGGCCGAAGCTGAACCTCGTCGCCGACAACTGGCAGAGCCTGACCCAGCCCTTCGTGGCCTGGCTCATCGACCGGATGCGCAAGACCCGCGAAGAGGACATGATGAAGGACGCGGTCAACCTCGCCCGCACGGTGCTCCTGAAGGAGAACGAGCTCGACAAGGCGACCGCCGCGCAGATCTATCTCAGTCTCGGCGATGTGCAGCGCGACCGGCAGAACTACCAGGCCGCCCGCATCGAGTACGAGAGCCTGCGCAACAACGAGGCGCTGAGCGCGACCCAGGCCGGCTCGATGGCGAAGTTCCGCCTCGTGGAGCTCCTGATCCTGACGCAGAACTACGGCGACGCCGAGCTGCAGCTTGAGCGCCTGCTGGACGCCGCCGACCCCGAGACGCGGGCGGAAGCGTACTACTACCTGGGGCTCCTGTCCTTCAGGCAGGAAGACTTCGAGACCGCCCGCGACTACGTGGCCGAGGTGCTGAAGCTGGAGATGTACCACGCCGAAGCGCGCCTGCTGGGGGCGGAGATCCGCCTGCGCATGCGCGATCTGGGCGACCCGGACGTGGAGCTCACCCCGGCGCTCCTGGCCGACACCATCGTGCCGACCAAGGTGCTGGTGCTCAAACTGCGCGACCCGAACCTCGGCATCGTCCGGGCCGGGAGCTTCGTTCCGGTGACGGTCTACACCACCAAGGGGCGCGACAGCGAGGAGGTGAAGCTCTTCCCCTCCACCAGCGACCCCACCCTCTTCCGCGGCGAGATCCGCACCGACCTCGGCAAGGCCACCCCCGGCAACACCAAGCTGGAGGTGAACGGCGGCGACCAGGTGATGTACATCATCAGCAAGGACTACCAGGAAGCCAACGGGCTCGACTTCCCGGCCAAGGAACTCGCCATCAAGGCCGACGCCCACCTCGCGGCCAGCAGCGGCGAAATCCTTACCCAGGAAGAGGAGGAGAAACGCGAGCTCGAGGCCCGCATGCGCCGCCTCGCCGGCGAGCAGGAGGACGAGACCGCCCTCCGCGACCGCGTGCGCGACCAGCGGACCATCCGCCCGGGCAGCCCCATCTACCTGCAGGTCATCGACTACGACCGCGATCTCGGCGACGAGACTGACACCGTCACCGTGACGCTGAAGACCAGCAGCGGCGACATCCTGGAGGGCTTCTCCCTCAAGGAGACCGAGCCGCACAGCGCCATCTTCCGCGCCCAGGCGCCCACCGGCCTGCCGCTGCCGAAGGCCGAGGCCTCCGACACGCGCGAGGGCGGCCCGCCGCCGGCGGTGCTCATCAACACCCAGCGCAACGAGGTCTGGTCCAGCGTCCCGGACGGCGAACGCCCGAAGAGCGTCGAGGTGGACACCATGACCTCCGTCCAGGTCGAGAAGGTGGCCCTTCAGGTCGCCGACGGCACCGAGATCCGCAAGCTCCGCCTCGAAGGCTCGCTCATCGAGGGCTTCCAGACCATCGCCGCCTACCCCGAAGAGACCGGCGGCGCGACCGGGGGGCTCACCCTCACCCTCGCCGACGGGCCGAAACGCGGCGACACCGCCATCGCCAGCCTGCGCAGCTACCTCCGCGCCAACAGCGACTACAAGGCGCCCCAGCAGGTGAGCTTCTACGACCGCAACAGCACCCCCCGCCGCGGCAACCGGTGGATCACCGCCGGCGTGAGCGGCGTCTTCTGGATGCCGCAGACCGAGACGCTGGAGTTCAAGTTCCTCCAGGAGCCCAGCCCCGGCGGCATGCAGACCGCCTATTTCCTCATCGACGGGAAGACCGTCCTCGGCGGCAAGATGGACGCCTTCCGCATCAATTTCACCAAGCGCGTCACCCTGGAGAAGGGCGCGCACCGGCTGGAGCTGCTCGTGCGCGACTACCCGAGCACCAGCCGCGTGGTGGTGGGCTACAAGCAGCCGGACGGCACCTATGCGGCGCTGCCGGAGAGCTGGTTCAGCGTCACCGAGCACCCCGAACTCGCCGACGCGCTCAAGCCCAAGGCCAGCATCCAGCGTGAGGGCGACACCTTCACCGCCGTCTTCAACAAGCCGGCCCGCCTGCGCAAGCTGCGCTGGACGGTGGACGACTACGCCGGCGAAGCCGTGGCGGCCAAGACCTTCACCGTCGTCGCCGACGGCGGCAAGACCATCGTCCCCGCCGAAGACGACTTCACCAGCGGCACCCAGAACAAGACCCTCGAGATCGCCCCAGGCGACCGCATCACCGTCGCCTACGAGGACGAGAAGAACACCCGCGGCGGCGACCCCGTCCTCACCGAGAACCTCAACGCCAGCTTCTACAACGGGGCGCTGGAACTCGTGAAGGAGAACATCTACACCGACGAGCGCGGCGAACGCCGCACCGTCCTCTTCCACGCCCGCCGCTGCAAGGCCGGCGACCAGGTGCTCGTCCGCATCGAGGACTGGGACCTCGACGTCTCCGACGAACGCGAGAAGGTGCCCTTCGTCGCGCGCACGAGCTCGGGCGAAGAGCTGACCCTCGAAGCGCTCGAAACCGGCCGCGACGAGGAGATGCACGACCACGCCGGCGTCTTCGTCCAGCGGCTGCGCTTCGGCGACCAGACCGGCGGCAACACCCTGAAGGTCCAGCCCGGCGACACCATCACCGTCTCCTATCTCGACCGCGAGAACACCGACCCCGGCATCCCGATCGACCGCGAGGCCGTCGTCGAGGAGGCGAGCGGCGAGGACGCCTTCTTCACCGTCTACCGGACCTCCATCCAGATGGTCCCCGACGAGAGCCCCGCCGCCCAGGCGCGGCTGAAGCGCCTCGCGCAGGAGCTCGGCGAGGAAGAGGCGAAGAAGGTGGAGATCCTCCGGCCGCAGATCATCGCCGCCCACCCGGACTACGCCGAGGGCGGCGGCGGCGCGCCGCGGGCGGCGGTGCAGGCGCCGCTCCTCCTGGAGCTGACGCACCCGGTGGAGGCGAAGCACGCCGGCAGCGCCGTCGAGGTCCACGCCGTGGCCGAGAGCGAGCTCAAGGCCGCCGAGGCCGCCGGCCGCGAGCCGACCAGCGTCAAGGTGCCGCTCATCATCCAGAGCCTGGAGTCGCTCGCGCAGCGCAAGGGCTACCCCATCCAGCTGCAGAGCAACCAGCGCCGCGGGCCGGAGGAGATGCTCACCGACGGCGTCTTCGCCGGGGTGATCCGCCTGCAGCTCGGCCAGCCCGGCGACCCGATCGACGACACGGTGGTCCGCCAGGACGCCGTCTTCGGCCCGACGGAGCGCCGCGACGCCGACGCCGACCCGGATCGCGTCCCGACCATCATCGTCAGCGGCTCCGACGTCGTGCGCCTGACCTACGTCGACGCCCAGACCCGGGAGCCCCTGGCCGAGACCGCGGTCGACCTCCTCAGCGACGCGCGGATGGAGCTCCTCGACCGCAGCTACACCATCAACAAGGACACCATCTACCTCGGCGAGGCCTTCCACATCCGCCTGACCGACCCGGACCAGGACGTCTCCGACGAGCGCGACCGCGTCAGCGTCCGCATCCGCTCGAGCAGCGGGGACGAGGTCAACCTCGACCTGACCGAGACCATGGGCCACACCGGCGTCTTCAGCAGCTACCTCCGGCCGGAGTACAAGACCCCCGGCCAGCAGGAGGTCAACAAGACCGACCAGACGCTGCAGGTGGACTTCGGCGACGAGGTGACCTTCGACTTCGTCGACGAGAAGCCCCTCAGCGACACCCAGCCGATCCGGGTCACCCAGCAGGGCAAGATCCGCCTCGGCACCGACGGGCAGGTCGCCAGCTTCTCCAAGCGCTTCAAGGACCCGGAGATGGCGGTGAAGACGCGTTTCCTCATGGCCGAGGCGCTCTTCGAGAAGGCCAAGGACCTCCGCAACCTCAAGCGCAAGGAGGAGTCCGAGGACGCCATCGTCGAGGGCAAGCGCATCCTGGAGGAGGCGCTGCGCGACTACCCGAACACCAGCCTCGCGGCGCAGGGCGAGTTCCTCCTCGCCAACCTCGCGCAGGAGAAGGAAGCCTACGACGAGGCGGTCGGCCGCTTCACCGAGGTGATCAACCGCTGGCCGGAAAGCGAGTACGCCGCCCGGTCGCAGTACCACAAGGGCATCTGCTACGAGAAGAAGGAAGAGTTTGACCAGGCGTGCGAGGAGTACGTCAAGCTCACCTATCTCTACCCGGACACGCCGCTGGTGCAGGACGCGACCGTGCGCCTGGGCAACTACTACTACACGATGAAGAAGTACGACACCGCCGGGCGCATCTTTCTCCAGTTCCAGAAGCGCTTCCCCGCGCACCGGCTGGCGGCGAAGGCGATGTTCCTCGCCGCGCAGTGCAAGATGAAGGTGGAGCAGTACAAGGCCGCGTCCGGGGTCTTCGCCGATCTCATCGAGACCTACAAGGACGACAACGACCTCCGCGCCGAGGCCATGTACTGGCAGGGCGAGTGCCTCTTCAAGGGGCGCGACCTGATGGGCGCGTACCAGACGTTCAAGAAGCTGACCTGGGACTACCCGGCCACCAAGTGGGCGAAGATCGCCCGCGGCCGCCTGACCGAAGAAGTCTTCGCGCGCATCGAGGACTGACCCGGCGCCAGACCGCAAGGAGGAGGAGCGCAATGACACGGACACCGACACGCACCCTTCATCGCCTCTGCCTGGCGGCGGTGGCCTGGGCCCTCTGCTTGGGGCTCGCGGCGCCGGCGGCGCGGGCGGACTGGAACTGGAAGCTCACCGGCGACCAGATCCAGCTGCTCACCGCGTTCGAGGAGCAGCAGTACAAGAAGGCGGAAAAGCTCGTCGATTCCCGCAAATTCGACGCCGCCGCCGCCGAGTTCGAGAAGTTCCGCGTCCGCTTCGAAGACTCCGACCTCATCCCCTACGTCCTCTTCCTGCAGGCGCACAGCCTCCACAAGGCGGCCAAGCGCAACAATGCCATCCGCATGTACCAGCAGGTGATCGATTACTTCGGCTATGACATCAACGCCGCCGCCCCCGCCAAGTACTGGCAGGGCAAGGCCCACCTCGACAACGGCGACACCCTGAAGGGCCTGAAGGTGATGCAGCAGATGGTGGAGCACCCGGACTACAAGTACCACCCCCTCGCCGCCGGCGCGCTGCGGTACCTCGCCGACAACCACTGGACCAAGGAAGAGTACGAGCCGGCCATCCGCTACTACAAGCAGATCTGGGACGACTTCTACCGCGAGAACAAGCAGGCCGTCCAGCACGCCGAGAACATGATCATCGGCTGGTACGTCTGGCAGAAGGACTACGACGGCTTCGAGGACTGGTACGTCGGCGACGACGTCCGCGTCGGCAAGACCCGCCTGCAGATGGAGGCGGCCAAGCGCGCCTGGGACGTGGCGCACCACGGCTTCGCCGGCGACTGGGGCGGCCGCTACCCCAACACCAGGATCCGCGAGAAGCGCGACGACATGGAGGCGTTCTACAAGTACTTCCAGCGCCGCCGCGAAGAGTTCGAGCGCTCGGCCAACATCTGGGACTGGTACGACCGCGCCATCCAGTTCACCGTCTACCGCCACGGCGGCCCGAACAACACGTACCGCGACGAGCTGATCGACGAGGCGCTCGCCTACATCGCCAAGCAGTACGACGGCGAACCGGAGCAGGCGAACAAGAAATACGTCTGGCTCGGCGACCGCCTGCGCGACATCAAGCAGTTCGAGAAGGCGAAGTTCTGCTACAGCAAGCTCACCGACCCCAACCTCTACGCCTGGAAGAGCTACGAGATGACCGGCCGCTACGAGGGCAAGTGGCAGGACGCGGTCAAGTTCCTCGAGCAGATCGAGGCCAGCGGCAACGAGGAGTGGGTGATGCGCGCCCAGCGCGAACACGCCAACGTCTTCAAGGACCGCCTCGGCAAGTACGACGAGGCGATCAAGCTCTACCGCATCATCAACGACCCGCCCTGGAGCATCTGGCAGATCGTCGACGCGCACCTGCGCGCCAAGCAGCACGAACAGGCCGTCACCCGCCTGCGCGAGATGGAAAACTTCTTCCCGAAGGAGGCCTCCCAGGCGGCCTACAAGATCGCGAAGATCAAGGAAGGCAACGGCGACAAGGACGGCGCCATCGCCAGCTGGCGGCGTATCCTCAAGGTCTACCCCGGCAGCCGCGAAGCCAGCCGCTCGCACCAGGACCTGGAGCGCTACGGCATCGAGACCGGCGGCGGCGTGATGGATGAAGCGGACCTCAAGTAACGATTCGGAGCAGAGACGAAACCGGAAGATCCCCGGCCCGATACGGAAGGAGCCCTGCAATGACGAAGCAACCGTTCTTCTCCGCGCGTTCCTGGCGGCCCGCCCTGGCGGCGGCGCTGCTGGTCGGCCTCCTGTCGAGCGGGCTGGCCCACGCGGCCGCCGGCCCCGGCGGCCGGCAGCGGCTGACCGAGGAGCAGAAGCAGGAGTTCCAGGCCAACGACATGATCCGCAAGGGGATGGACTACCTGGAGCAGAACCTCGAGGAGCAGGGCATCAAGCTCATCCGCGACGTGCCGCGGATGTACCCGAAGACCGAGGCCCGCTTCAAGGCCTACCTGGAGCTCGGCAAGTACCTCGTCGACAAGCGCCGCTTCGAGGAGGCGATCAAGAACCTCCGCGAGGTCAACGCCAGCGAGGACGCCGACCAGCGCGCCGAGGCCATCTACCAGATCGGCATCTCCTACTACGGCCTCAACCAGTTCAGCCAGGCGTTCGCCTCGCTCCAGAAGGTGATCGACGAGTACCCCTGGAGCGTCTACGCCAACGAGGCGTACTACTACATCGGGCTCTGCCACTTCAAGCTCGAACGCTGGGCCAAGGCGATCGACGCCCTCCGCATGGTGGGCACCAGCGTCCCGCCCAAGGAGAAACTCGCCGAGGCCGCCGACGGCAAGTACCGCGCCGAGGCCGGGCAGCGCTTCTACATCCGCGTCTTCGACAAGGACCTCATCGTCCTGCCGCAGCTCGGCGAAGACCTGCCGGTGGATCTCGCAACGAAGAACGGCGACTCCGAGCGCATCATCCTGGAGAAGCTCGACCGCCAGGGCGAGTACTACATCGGTTCGCTCCCCAGCGGCCCGGGCAAGCCCAAGACCGGCGACGGCATCCTGCAGGTCGCCAGCGGGGATATCGTCAACGTCACCTACACGGACCGCAATACCGCCGAGGGCGAGCGCGACCGCAAGCTGCTCGCCCAGGCGCAGCTGGTCTCCACCGCGTCGGGCGGCTTCACCGACGGCGCCTTCAAGGAGTACGTCCAGGGCATTTATCTCGACGACGACTGCTTCATCCGCGTCCGCGATCTCGACCGCGACATCAGCGACGACCGCGACCGCCTGACCATCACCCTCACCACCGAATACGATCCCGACGAGGAGCGCCGCCAGGCCGAGGGCGAGGACGCCGCACCCGCCATCACCCGGGGGGTCGACCTGGACGCCGCGCCCGACTACGAGCAACGCGACCGCATCGAGATCGAGTTGGAGGAGACGGGCCCGCACACCGGCGTCTTCACCGGGGTCACCACCGTCAAGCCCATCACCGAGGGCGTGGAGGTGAGTTCCGGCGACACGGTGCTCCACGCGCGGCTCTCCGATCGACTGAAGCTGGAGTACATCGACGAGCTGCACATGCTCGACTACGAGCCCCGCCGCGTGGAGGTCACCTCCGCGCTGGTGACCGGCAGCCGCACCGACGTCCAGGTCACCAACAACATCGCCGACAACCTCGATCACGAGGCGCGCAAGAACCTGATCGAGTCGAAGCTCTATCTCGAGCTCGGCCGCATCTTCAAGGACGTTGGCCTCGACCAGAAGGCGGGCGAAAAGGCGCAGGAAGGCATCGACCGCGTCGACAGGATCATCGCCAATTACCTGAAGGATCTCCCCCTCGACCGCACCCTCGTCGAGGAGGCCTTCAGCGTCAAGTGGGAGCTTCTGCTGGTGCAGGACCGCCTCTCCGAGGCCATCCGCGTCTGCCACACCCTCACCCAGGTCTTCCCGAAGACCAGCCTCGTCGACAAGGCCCTCTTCACCATCGGCAAGGCGAAGATGGAGGAGGACGGCCGCGACAGCGGGCGCGAGGCCATCGGCATCTTCACCAGCATCCTCCGCCTGCCGGAGAGCGACTACAAGGCCGAGGCGCAGTACCTCATCGGCCAGATCCACGAAAAGGCCGCCATGGCCCGCATGGCCCAGACCGGCCAGCGCGACCGCCAGGCCCTCGGCCAGGCGCTCACCGCCTACCAGAAGTGCGCCGACACCTACCCCGACAGCCCGATGGCCGGGGAGGCGCTGGACAAGATCGCCAACTTCTACATCGAGGACAAGCAGTACCGCCGCGCGGTGGAGTTGTTCGAGCGCATCTTCCTCGAGCACCCGCACGCGGAGTGGCTGGACAAGATGCTCCTGAAGTGGGGCATCGCCGCCTACCGGATGAAGAATTTCCAGATGGCGCGCGAGAAGTTCGACCAGATCGTCGTCGAATACCCCTCCAGCCCCGAAGCGGCCAAGGCGCGGAAGTTCCTGCAGGTGGTGGAACGCAAGCTCGGCGGGTGACGACGGGAGCGAACCACCTCTCACAACCGTCCCGATCCGGGCGCGGTTGGGCCGGCGGCGCGAAAGACTCGGCGCCGCCGGTGACAATAGGTAAGAGGAGAACGTGTCGCCGCCCGGGGGAACTGCCGGGTCGGCTCGGAAACGGATCCGGAAGGGCAAGGGAGCCAGCATGTTACAGTACATCCTCGACGGCGGTTTCGTGATGTTTCCCCTCATGGTGCTCTCGGTGCTCGCCGTGGCCATCATCGTCGACCGCAGCCGCGCGTTCCGCCTCGCCCGGGCCGACAGCTCGGCCCTGCGCAAGGAGGTGATCCGCCGGCTGGAGGAGGGCGAGATCGACGCCGCCATGCAGGCCTGCCAGAAGACCAAGGGCCCCGTCGCGGCCGTCCTCCTGGTGGGGCTGCACAAGTTCCGCCAGCTCGCCGCCCGCGGCCGCAAGCTGGCCGACATCGAGGAGGGCGTCAACAAGACCATGGCCGACTACGCCCCCCACGTCATCGAGGCCCTGGAGAAGCGCCTCAACCTGCTGGTGATGATCGGCAGCGTCGCGCCGCTCCTGGGCATGACGGGGACGGTCACCGGCATGATTGCCGCCTTCGCCGAGATGCGCGAGTCCGGCGTCCAGGGCGAGGCCGTCGCCGGCGGCATTTCCGAGGCGCTCATCACCACCGCCACCGGCCTCATCGTCGCCATGCCGGCGGTGGTGGCCTACAACGTCTTCGCCAAGCGCGTCGACCGCTACGTGCTGGAGATCGAGGAGATGGCCACCAACCTCATCGACTTCATCACGCTGCAGCACAGTGACGGGGACGAGGAATAGCCAGGCGCGCCGTCCGCGCCGGAAGGAGTCGCCATGCGACTGAGCCGAAAGGATCGCGCCGACGCCGACATCGACGTCGGGTCGTTCTCCGACATCGCGTTCCTGCTCATCATCTTCTTCATTCTCACCTGCACCTTCCTCCGGCCCGCGGGCGAAGAGGTGCGGGTGCCGTCCGGCAAGTCCGACCCGGAACAGGACAGCAGCGAAAAGCAGCCCACCGTCAACGTCAACGCCGACGGCATCCTCTGGAATGGCGAGGTGGCGATGGATCTTGAGCGGCTCCAGGAGAAGCCCAACTCGCTCAAGCTCCACCAGGCCGACAAGGACAAGCGCTCCGTCATCCTCGACTGCGCCGACGAGGTGTCCTACCAGACCTACTTCGACGTCTGCATGGCCATCACCAAGGCCGGCGGCGTGGTCGCCCTCATGGAGCACGACGAGGGCGGAGGAGGCGAGGGCCCATGAAGGTCGACCGCAAGCGCAAGTACAAGCTGATGGTCCCCATCGCGTCGATGGGCGACATCGCGTTTCTGCTCATCATCTTCTTCGTCCTCACCAGCCAGTTCATGCAGGAGCAGAACATCGAGGCCAAGCCGCCCGAAAACCCCACCATCGAGGAGATGGAGCCCATCCCCATCAGCCTCATCGTCGACGAGGACGGGCAGATCTACCTCAACGGCAACCCCATCCCCGTCCAGATGGTCGAGCCGGGCGTCAGCGTGCTCGTCCAGGACGCGGAGGACAAGCGCGTGATGGTGAAGATCCACAAGGACCTCCCGCACAAGCTGTACGGCGAGGTGATGAAGGGCCTGAGCGAGGCGGGCGCGCGCATCGTCCTCGTCGGCCGGAAGACCGAGGCGAAGCTCTGAGCCGCCCGGTGCGCGCCCGGAGCGTCCGGACGCGCGCGCGGGAACGCCAGACCGATCGCGACATCCTGTTGCGGAAGCGGAAGAACGGGGAGCCGAGATGAGCGAAAAAATTGTCGTCGAATGCACCTGCGGAAAGCGCTACAAGGCCACCGCCGACAAGATCGGCAAGAAGATGAAGTGCAAGGCCTGCGGCGAACCCTTCGAGATCCAGCCCGTCGAGGACGACGAGGCGCCCGCCGCCGCGGCGAACGAGAACGCGGACGAGCAGGAGAACACCGCCGCCCCCGACGAGTACGCCCCCGACCTCCCGGCCTTCAAGCCGGCCAAGCGGCTCAAGCTCGCCGTCGACACGCCCAAGGTGCACCCCGACACCCTCATGGCCGAGATCGCCCGCCCCGCCATGGGCCGGAGCCTCGGGCTCTCGGTGGCCATCCATGCCGTCCTCCTCGGCGCCACCTCGGTCGGCTTCATGAACGGTTACGCCAGCCACGCCAGCAAGTACGGCACCTGGCACCTGCCCACCATCCGCGAGAAGAAGGCCC
>CAZKKD010000003.1:0-16130 GCA_964553265.1 uncultured Planctomycetales bacterium
GGAGAGGGGACTTTTGCCGAATCGGCGCCGCCAGGTTCAGAGCGAAATGGCAAGAGTTGAATGACCCTGTCACGAACCCCGCGCGCTTGCGCCGGCCGGGCGCGGCCGGTAGGATACGGTCGTTGGCCCGGCCCCTGCCCCGTGCGAAGGAGAACCGCCGATGTCCGAACGTTGTGTCCATGCCGAAACGCTCTACACCGGCCGCGAGGTGAAGCGGAACGTCCACCTCGTCTTCCGCGACACCCGCGTGGCCGCGGTCAGCCGCAGGCCGCGGGGCGCGTGCCTCGGCTCGTTTCCGGTGGTCACGCCGGCGCTGGTCGACCCGCACTGCCACATCGGCATGCACCGCGCCGGCGAACCGGACGCCGAGGGCGAAACCAACGACGAGCGCGACAGCGTGCTGCCGCTCGCGGACGCGCTCGACTCGATCCAGATGGACGACCGCTCCTTCACCGCCAGCGTCGAGGCCGGCGTGCTCTACTCCTGCGCCACCCCCGGCAGCGGCAACCTGATCGGCGGGCGCACCGCCGTCATCCGCAACTGGGCCCGCAACACCGACGCGGCCTTCCTCGGCCGAGCCGGCCTGAAGGGCGCGATGGGCTACAATCCGATGGCGGTCCACCGCCGCGGCTGGAAGGGAACGCGCCCCACCACCCGCATGGGCGGGCTGGCCATCCTCCGCGAACACCTCTCCAGCATCCGCACCAAGCTCGACAGCACGAAGAAGGGAACGCGTCGCAAGGACGCCGACCCCCTCACCCCTGAGGAGGCGGCCCTCGCCGCGCTCCTGCAGGGCCAGGAGCGCTTCCGCGTCCACGCGCACAAGACCGACGACATCCTCGCCGTGCTCCGCCTGGCGCAGGAGTTCGGCATCGACCTCACCATCGAACACGCCTGCGGGGTGGACGACATCGAAACCTTCCGCATCCTGAAGCGCGCCGGCGTGGCGGTGGTCTACGGGCCCCTCGACGCCTTCGCCTACAAGGTCGAACTCCGCGGCGAGGACTGGCGCAACCTCCGCGGCCTCGTCGAGAGCGGCGTCGAGTTCGGCCTCATGACCGACCACCCGGTGGTGCTGCAGGAGACGCTGCTCCTGCACCTCCGATGGTTTCTGCGCATCGGCTACACCCGGCAGCAGGCCCTCGAACTCGTCACACGGCGCAACGCCGCCCTCATTGGCCTCGGCCGCAAGGCAGGCGTCCTTCGCAAGGGGATGTGGGCAAGCTTCGTCGGCTGGTCGGGCGACCCGTTCGACCTCGGCAGCCACCCCGTCGCCGTCTACGGCGAGGGCCAGCCCCTCGTCGAGAACGGCTGAACGGACCGCGGCGCCCTTCATTGGCGTCGGCCGCGGCCCTGCTGAAGAGGATGAGGATTTCTGTGGTGCGCAGGCACAGGCGGAACATCGCGCCCGCTCAGGCGTCCCCGTCCGACTCCGCCCCGCCCTCCCCTTCGCGCTCGCGGAGGACGCGGCGCAGCAGCGGCAGGGCGGCCCGGTCCTTCTCGCGACCGAGGGTTTCCTTCAGGCGGATCAGGGCGGGCAGTGCGAGGATGCGGAATGCGTCGTCGCCCAGCCGCACCCGCTCGGTCTCCGCGATCAGCGTCGCGAACGTTTCCCCCTCTCCGACGACCGCGAGAAGATCAAGCGGTCCGGCCGCCGTTGCCAGCAGCACCTGCCCCCTGCCGGTGAAGTGCGCCCCCACCGGGACCAGCGGGGGGCCGGGGCGTCCGCGGTAACGTGCATCCAACTCCTTGAGGGCGAGGAGAAGGCGGTCCAGGTTTGCTTCGGTGTGGTGGTACAGGAGATCCAGGTCAAAGGTGGTCACCGGCGCGCCCTGGAGTGCTGCCGCCACACCGCCGACAACGATGAACTCCACCTCATGCCGGGCGAAGCAGGCGAGGATGGCCTCGAAATCAATCCCGGTCGCGTCCACGCTTCAGCCTCTCGAGGGAACGGACATGGGTCTGCAGCGCCTGCAGGCGCTGCCGTGGCGTAAGGGAGAGCATCCAGCGAATCAGCGTCACGTCCACCCCGTCGTCATCGACCGACGGTGCAGGCCGTTCCGGTGGCTGACGGGTCATGGCCTCTCCACCTCCGACACGTGGCCGGCGGAACCGCCGGCGCCGAGACCTTCGATTGTACGCACAAGCCGACCGGGACGCCAGCCCCCGGGCCGCAAACAGGGGCATTCGGTTCTCCCTCTCCCTTTGGGAGAGGGCCGGGGTGAGGGCGCCGGACAGCAAAAAATCCCTCACCCTGACCCTCTCCCGGAGGGAGAGGGGACGTTTGCCGAATCAGCGCCGCCAGATTCAGAACGAAATGGGAAGAATGGGATGGCCTTGCTCGCAAAGACAACGCGGCGCGGGGACAAGACGCCCCCGCGCCGCAGCTGGTTCGGTGAGACTGCTTCGGCCATCGCGCCCCCGGTCAGACGGTCGCGGCGGCCGGTTCGGGCCGGGCGGGTTCGGCCGCGGCGGCCCGGTCGGCGACGAAGGCCTGGCGGTTCTCGTAGAACGCGGTCCCCGGCGTGCAGACCGGCCCGCAGTTGCAGAGGAAGCCGTCGCCCTTGCGGCCCATCTCCTCGGCGAACTCGCTCCACATCTCCTCGCTCTCCAGGCAGAGGCTGAGCGGCACCGCGGGGGCGCGCTTGCGGATCTCGTCGACCAGGAACCGGTGCACCGTCCGCCGCACCGAGTGCGGGAACGGGCCGTAGCGGCGCCCCATCACCTCGGCCTCTTCCCGTTCGCAGGCCTCCAGCGCCCACGGGTCGAGGAGCGCTTCGTCGAAGCAGCCCCGCATCGCCTGCAGATCCATCCACCCGAAGAAGCAGAGGCTCACGACATCGGGGTTCGTCTGCGCAAAGATGCGGTCGATGAGCTCCACGTACTCCTCCCGCCAGTTGCGGACCGGGAGGATGGGGCTGAAGCGGAAGCGGACGATGTAGCCCGCCTCCTGGCACTTCCGGGCCGCCTCGATGCGGGCGTCCCACGGGGCGCTGCCGACCTCGATGAGGCGCGCCTGCGTCCGCGGCGCCAGGCTCCACTGGATGATGGTCTTGCCGCCGTGGTCGTAGTCGAGCATGAAGTCGACATTGTCGCTCTTGCCGGTATAGTGCAGGAGATACTTGTCCGGACAGTCGCGGAAGTACTCGACAAAGAGGCGCGTCGCGTCGAACTCCGGCTCGAAGCAGTTGATGTCCGACTGGTTGTCCCACTTGTAGATGGTCTGGAAGTTGTTCCGCCGGGTCCAGCGGTCGAGCATCGCCACCTGCTCCTCGATGTTGGCGGCAATGTTGATGAAACCCTTTCCGAGCCCGCAGTATCCGCAATGGAAGGGGCAGCCGATGATGGAATGGAACTCCCAGGCCGTCGTGCAGACCGATCCGCGCCGGTGCACCAGGTCCGCATCGTCCCGCAGCATCAGCCCCGCATCCCCCAGGAGCCGGCGGTTGCCCAGGCACGGGTGCGCGGCGGCGCGCGCCTGGAGCTCCGTCTCCGGACCGTCGAAGCGCCAGCGGCTGAAGACAATGTCGGGGTCCCGGTAGGTCCCGTCCTCGTTCCGGTCGGTGGGGTTCTGCCAGCGGTTCTGCACGAGCGCCGCCAGCGAAGCGTCGTTCACTTCGCGGAACTCGCCCACCTCCATCGCGCCGAGCATCCGTTCCATCCGGGCGCGCGCAAGGGGTTGGTTCAACACATCCTCGTGCGCCGCCACCAGCGAAGGCCGAAGCCGCTTCATCGTACCGTCCTTTCCCGCAATCGTCGAATCCCGCCGCACACCGGCGGCGGGCGCCAGTCCCGGTTCCGGAACACCCGTTCCGCCCCGCCCGCAGGCACTGCGCTCCGCCGTGCCTGCGCAGACAAGACCACGTACCGTCAATCCCTCTACCTTCCTACCTTCCAACGCCTTCGTACAGCCCCCGCAAGTAGGGGAACCAATTCGCCAGGCGAATATCTCCCTCTCCCTTGGGGAGAGGGCCGGGGTGAGGGGATTGGCCCGCTCAGGCTTGCCGCCCTCCCGCCGCCGGCGCCGACGTCCCCGCCGGTGCGGCGTCGGCGGAGAGGCGTTCGCTGAGGACCTCGGCGTCCCGGCGCAGGCGCTCGCGCACCAGGGGGCCGTGGTCGGTTTCGTAGCGGTACCGCGGCATCTGGCAGCCGACCGCGGCCACCACGCGGCCGTTCTGCCGCACGGGGAAACCCATCGCCACCACGTCCTCGTTCTCGCGCCAGCCCATGCCCCGCTCGCGGGTCCGCGCCAGCGCGCTCTCCAGCCCGCCGGGGCCGTGCGCATCGGGCCACGCCTCCGGGTCCGGCAGGCCAGAGCGCGCCACAAAGGCCTCCAGCTCCAGCGGTTCCATCCAGGCCACCACCGTCCGGCCCGTCGCGGTCCGCCAGGTCGCCTCCAGCGGCGGATACCCCTCCTGCCGGGCCACCACGCTTCGCTCGCCGTCCGCCTCACAGAGCACCAGCCACCGCCCCTGCACCACCGTCGCCACCAGCACGTTCTCGCCCAGCTCCGCCGCCGCCGCCGCCACCACCGGCTGCGCCCGCAGCGCAATGTCCTTCCGGTACGGCCCGCCCGCGCCGAGGCTGTAGGCCATCGGGCCGAGGCGGTAGCCCTTCTTGGGGCCGAGCTGCTCGGCATAGCCGGTTTCGACCAGCGTCTTGAGGAGGCGCGCGCACGTCGGGGCGGTCAACCCCGTCGCCGCCGCGATCTCCCCCAGTCCGCACGCCGTTTCCGGGCGTCGGTTCAGCGTTTCAAGGAGGTGCAGCGCACGTTGAACCGCCTGGCTCATTTTCATTCTCCGGAATTGCTTTCCACTTTTCGAAATTCATACCACCCGTCCGCCCCACTGTCAAGCCGCTTTTCCAGAATTTTCCCGCCGATTTCGTGCGGTCCGGGTGGGAACTGTTGCGCTCGGGGGACGATCCGCAGCGTGCAAAACCCCGGGCGGACAGCGGCGCACGGCCGTCGCCAGGCGGTCTGACCGCCGTCTCCGCCCGTGTCCCACCCCCCAAAAATGCGAAAAATCGCCAGAATTGTGCTGGACATCCGCTCATTTGTTGGTATGTAGTACATTTGAACAAATGGCCATGGGCGGCTGGGCCCGCGAAGCGCGCGGTTGGCGGAGCGGGGCCGACGCCTTCGGGAGGCGACATGGAAACGAATCTGCAACCGGTTCGCACAGCGACACTTGCCGACGAGGTGGAGGGGCGCCTGCGCGCGTTTCTCCGCGACGGGGGCTACAAGCCCGGCGATGCGCTGCCGGGCGAGGTGGAGCTGGCCGAACGGCTGGAGGTCAGCCGCAACGTGGTCCGCGAAGCGCTCAGCCGCCTGCGCATGCTGGGCCTGGTCGCGTCGCGCAAACGGCGCGGCATGGTGCTCGGCCGGCCGGACGTGTTTGCGGCGCTGGAGCGGGTGCTGGACCTGGCCGACGCGGATGCGGAGGAGAGCCGGGATTTGGCGGAGCTCCGCCTGGTGGTGGAACTCGGCATGACCGACCTTGTCCTCGCCCGCGCCACCGACGACGACATCGCAGCGCTGGAGGCGATTGTGGCCCGCGAGGAAGAGGCCCACGGCCTGGACGAGCGCGTGGCGTGCGACCGCGCCTTCCACGAGCGCCTCTTCGCCGCGGCGGGCAACCGTGCGCTGGCGCGCCTGCAGGGGCTTCTGCACCACTTTTTCCACCGCGTGACGCGTACCGGTGCGCCGGACCACCCCGCCCCCCCGGAACGCGCGCACCGGCGCATCGTCGAGGCGCTGCGCAGCGGCGACCGGGACGCGCTCCACGAAACCGTGCGACCTCACGGGTCGGTCGACCGGGCGCGCTGTGACGACGCGCCGGCGGCGGACCGGTCCGCATCCGACCCAGGTTACCCAACGGAGGAACCGCAATGACCCAGCTGCTCACCGGCATCATCCCCGCGGTCCCCACGCCGATGACGGCCGACGGCAACCTGCACCTGGACGTGATTCCGGACCTCGTCGACCGCCTGGTGGCCGACGGCGTCTCGGCGGCCTTCGTCTGCGGGACGACGGGGGAGTCGAGTTCGCTCACCCCGGAGGAGCGCCGGCGCGTGCTGGAAGCCTACATGACGGCGGTGGACGGGCGCATCCCCGTCATCGCGCATGTGGGCGGCGACTGCCTGCGGACCGGCGCGGAGCTGGCGCGCCACGCCGAAGGGCTGGGCGTCGCCGCCATCGCCGCCACGCCGCCGCACTACTTCGCCGCCGCCTCGACCCAGACCCTTCTCGACTGCATCGCCGCCATCACGGCGGGCGCGCCCGGGACCCCGTATTACCACTATCACATCCCGGTGCTCAGCGGCGTCGCGGTGAAGGTGGCGGAGGTCTTTGCCGAGGCCGGCGACCGCATCCCCACGCTGGCGGGGGTGAAGTATACCGACGAGAACCTGATGGACTTCCGCGGCTGCCTGACCGCCGCGGGCGGGCGCTACAACTGCCTCGGCGGACGGGACGAGCAGTTGCTCGGCTTCCTGGCCACCGGCGCGCACGGCGCGGTGGGGAGCACCTACACCTACGCCGCTCCCCTCTTCGTCCGCCTCTGCAACGCGTTCCGGGCCGGCGACCTGGAGACGGCCCAACAGGAGCAGGACCGCGCCATCGAGCTGGTGCGGGTCCTGGTCCGCTACGGCGGCCTGGTCGCGGGCAAGGCCATCGCCGGCATGGTCGGTCCCGAGATGGGGCCGCCGCGCCTGCCCAACCGCGGGCTCGACGCGGACGCGCAGGCGGCGCTCCGGCGCGACCTGGAGGCGATCGGGTTCTTCGACTGGGGGCGCACGCCCTGACCCCCTGCCCCACAGACGGAATCGAACCGCGCGCATGGTGCGCGCGGCATCCCGGCGGCCCCGGAACGGGCCGCCAGACGAAGCGAGGAGCAAGAGGATGATTGCGAAGCACGTGGTGAGCCGCGACGACAACATCTACGAAGCCTGGCCCGATGTCGCCCTCACCCCCTCCGGCAAGCTGGTCTGCGTCTTCAGCGAGTGCACGCACCACGGCGACCGCAGCTACACGCGGATCATGCTGACCGACTCGGACGACCGCGGCCGGACCTGGGCGCCGAAGCGCGCCCTCACCGAGGGCACCGACGGGTATCCGTTCTACAACTGCGCCCGCATCACCCAACTCCGCGACGGGCGCCTGGCGGTCCTGGTGGACAAGCTCTTCACCGCCGAGCGAAGCGCCAGCCCCGAAGACTGCCGGAACTACCTGTACTTCAGCGAGGGCGACGGCGCGACCTGGAGCGACCCGGTGGAGACCCCGGCGCTCGGCATCGTGCCCGACAAGCTGCTGGAACTCGACAACGGCCGCTGGATCCTCTCCTGCCACTACCAGGACACCGACTTCGGATACCTCGTGCAGCGGCTCTGGTATTCGGACGATCAGGGCGCCACCTGGAGCGGGCCGGTGACGGTGGCGAAGGTCGACGGGCTCAACCTCTGCGAGGTGAGCATCCTCCCGGTGGCCGACGGTGCGCTGGTCGCCTTCCACCGCGAAAACAGCAGCCTCGCCCTCGACTGCTACACCTGCGTGAGCCGCGACAACGGCGAAACCTGGTCCGAGCCCGTCCGCTTCCCCCTGCCGGGCTGCCACCGTCCGGTCGCGGGCCGGCTGCAGGACGGCCGGATCCTCATCACCTACCGCTTCCACCACGGGGGGCGGCAGGACGGCTTCATGCCGGCGCAGAACTTCCTGGGCGGGCTCACGGACGTGGACTCGGCCCTGGCCGCCAAGCGGCACGGTGCGTGTGTGCGCATCTTCCCGATCGACTACGACCGCTCGGACCGGTGCGACCTGGGGTACTCCGGCTGGGTGCAGTTCGACGACGGGGAGATCTACGTGGTCAACTACATTGTCGACGACGCGCCGAAGGCCCAGATCCGCGGCTACAGCTTCCGGCCCGACGACGTGCGGATCACGACTTCGGAAGCGTAGCACCGTCCTGTTGCCGAACGGACACGCCGCGAAACCGCTCCCGCTCCGTTCCGGCCCCGGGCCGGGCGGGGCGCGGACGGCCAAGAGGAGCCCCGACATGGAACGGATCGAATCGACCTGCGTGACCTTCGTCGCCGCCCCCGCCGAACAGATGATGGTGAAAGGGCAGAGCTACTACACGACCGCCGACGGCCTGCGCCTCCTGGAGGTGCACGGCATCCAGAGCGAAGCCGACAAGGCCGACCGCCTGGTCGCCCGGTGGTCGGACGACAACGGGCGGACCTGGAGCGCGGGCGAGGAACGCATGCCGACGCGCCCCCACCCGAAGGGCACCCACCGCGTCGGCATCGAACGCGCCTACGCCGACCCCGGCTCGGGACGCTGCCTCTTTCTCTGGGTGGAGGGTGTCCTGCCGACCGATCACCCGCTGGAAGGCAACCGCCAGATGACGCCCTTCTACGCGGTTTCGGAAGACGGCGGGCGCACCCGGACCCATGCCGGGGCGCTGGTCTGTGAAGGGGCCGACTACGACGAACAGCATCCGCTGCCGGGCGTGGTGGTGGGGAAGGCCGGCATGAGCCTCGGCGAACGCGGATCGCGCCCGATCACGCGGCCGGACGGGACCATCGTCGTGCCGATCCATGCCGCCCACCTCGGGCCCGACGGCTGCTACCACAACCCCGGCGGGGGGTACACCTTCAGCGACTGCATGACGCTTCTGGGGACCTGGCAGGAAGACGGAACCCTTGCGTGGGAGGCCTCGGAGCGGGTGGTGGGCGACCCGTCGGTTTCGACCCGCGGCTTCGTGGAGCCCACCATTGCGCAGCTCGCGGACGGGACGATCCTCATGGTGATGCGCGGCAGCAACGACGCCCGCCCCGACGAACTGACCGGTCACAAGTGGCAGGCCCGCTCCACCGACGGCGGCCGGACCTGGGATGCGCCGCGCCCGTGGACCTACGGGGACGGGACCGCGTTCTACAGCCCGAGCGCCTGCTCGCAGCTTCTGCCGTGGCGGGACGGGCGGATTCTCTGGATCGGCAACATCTGCGAAGCCAACTCCCGCGGCAACGACCCGCGCTACCCGCTCGTGCTCGGCGAGGTGGACCCGGCGACCGGGCTCCTCGACCGGGCGAGCGTCCGGGTGATCGACGATCTGCGCCCGGAGGACGAGGGTTTCATCGGGCTGTCCAACTTCTACGCACGCGAAGACCGGGAGACCGGGGAGCTGCTCCTCCACCTCACCCGCAGTTGCCCCGGCAGGCGCTGGGAAGGCGACGCGCTCCTCTTCCGGATGCGCGTGGACTGAGACGCAGGCCGGACTTGACGGGCGCTGCCCCCCAACGGGAAGAGCACGAGGGTGGCGCGGGTTGCTTGCCAATCCGTGTGGCGGAGCAAGGAAAGGTGAAGAGGGTCGCGCCGGGTCGGAGCAACGTCCCCGGCAAACCTTGATCGCCTTCGGCGCACGGATTGCGAGCAATCCGTGCCACCCGCGGGGAGCTGCCCCCCCAACGGGAAGAGCACGGGCGCAGACGGCCTGAGCTGCCTGCGGGGCGCGGCTTCACCCAATTCGGCTCAGTGAAGCGGTGGCTCGGCCGCCTTGGCTGCAAGATCATGGGCTGGAAGCCCATGCCACAGCGCAATGGTGGTCTGAACTGAACCGTATTGCGGCTTCACCAGTTCGCGCGGATCGGCGGCTTGCGCGGTTCGGCGCGGCCCATCGCGAAGGCGAGCTGCTCGGCCAGTTCGGCACGGACGGTGACACAGGCGGCGTCGTGGAACCGGTTGACGTGCTCGAACGGATCCTCGATGAGGTCGTAGAGTTCGCCGTCGGACAGGTTGGGGTAGAGGCTGAGCCGCCAGCGGTCGGTGTAGAGGGTGTGGTGGTGCCAGCGCGCATCGGCCTTGGACCAGCCGGCCTCGTATGCGTAGTCGCGCCCGGGCGCCTCGCCCGGCCGGGGCAGCGCCACCCCCTGCACCGTCTCCGGAATCGCAATCCCGCACCGGTCGAGCAGCGTCGGCATGACGTCCACGTTGCTCCCCACCGCCTCCACCACGCCCGGCGCCGCGCCCGGCTCGAAGACGATGAGCGGAATCTGCAACAGCGACCGGCAGGGCGCCTGCCCCTTCTGGATGAGATGGTGATCGCCCAGAAAATCACCATGGTCGGAGGTGAAGACGATCAGCGTGTTCTCGGCCAGGCCCTCCGCCTCGAGCGCCTGCAGCAGGCGGCCCACGCAGTCGTCGATGAGCGTCACCATGCCGTAGGTGTGCCGGACAATCCGCCCGTACGCCTCGGCACTCAGCTCGGGATGGTGGCGCGCGCCGCCGTCGTTGGGGAAGGGATTGCCCGTCATGGCTTCGCGCCAGAGGAGCGGCTTGGTTTCGTGCTCGCCCTCCACCGCGTGCGGCGCGGGGAGGTCGACGCCGTCGTACATGTCGCAGTACGGCGCCGGCGGGGTGAAGGGGTGGTGCGGGTCGGGGAAGCTGACGTTGAGGAGGAAGGGCTCGTCCCGGTGGGCGCGGACGTATTCGATGGCGCGGTCGGTGATCCAGGTGCTGTGGTGCGCCTCGAGCGGAACGGACGACTTGTAGCAGCAGAGCCCGCTGTCGGCGTCGCCCGCGCGCGGCCCGCCCTCGGCGTCGGGATAGGCGCGCCGCCGCCAGGATCCGTAATGCCCGCCGCCGGCGCGGTCGCCGTGGATGACGGCGAGGCCAACCTCCTCGTAACCGTAGTAGGGGCCGGTCCAGCCGTCGAGCTCGCCCGCGCGCCAGCGGTCAAGGCTCTCCAGGGAGTCGTCCCCCTCGTAGCCGCAGAAGGTCTGCAGGTGCAGCTTGCCGAAGCTGGCGGTCCGGTAGCCGGCGTCGCGGAAGACCTGCGGGCAGGTGACCTGATCGGCCGGCAGGGGGATGCCGTTGTCGAGGACGCGGTTGGCCTGCGGGTAGCGGCCGGTGATGCAGGCCGCGCGGCTCGGCATGCAGACGGGGTTGACGGTGTAGTGGTTACGGTAGAGCACGCCCCGCGCCGCGAGGGCGTCGAGGTTCGGCGTGCGGCAGACGGGGTTGCCCATGCAGCCGAGGCTGTCGGCCCGCTGCTGATCGGTGTGGATGGTGATGACGTTTCTGCGGCGCGGCATGCGGCATTCCTTTCGATGGAGAGACGGACGGACCCGCCGCTTCTACCATGCGGCCCGCCCCGGCGCAAGGGCCGGCAGGCGATCGGACGACGCCACTGCCGAAGAGGGATGGAGCCCGCACGGAGCCCCGGACGCCGCTATCAGGAACGGCAGTCGAGGACGGGATGGTCCGAGCCGCGCCGGACCCAGTCGCCCCCGCAGCCGACGGCGGCCACGCAGACCCCGACCAGAACGGCCAGGAGAAGGAAACGCGTGCAGCGCGATGTCATGGCTGACTCTCTCTTTCCGCGGGCGGACGCGCACCCCCCTCACCGCATGCGGTCCACCACACGCACCAGTATAGCAGATCGTCCCGACCTTGGCGATTGGATTTGCGTTAGCGAGCGGCGCGAGACGGTTCCGTCTGGCGGGGACGCGGGGCTGCGCATCGGGCTCTCCTCAAGCGGATGGGGGCGGGGTCGCCGGGGCGTCGCCGCGGTCGACCGCCAGCGGCGCGCCGCAGCGGCGGCAGTGGACGGCGTCGGCCTCGTGCGAATCGAGCCCGCAGCGGGTGCAGGCCACATGCCGGCGCGGCGGCCCCAGGAGCAGCGCCCGCGCAAGCTGGCCGAAATGATAGGGAATCAGCACCACGCCCGCCAGGATCATCGCGAGCGTGACGAAGCGGCCGGCGTCGGTCGCCGGGGTCTTGTCGCCGAAGCCGACGGTGGTGACGGTGACGATGGTGAAGTAGACCGCGTCGCCGAGCGTCCGGAAGGCGGGATTGGCGGCGTGCTCGGCCTCGTAGATGCAGGCCGAGGCGGCGTAGACGATGGCCGCGGCGGTGAACGCCAGCCGCGCCACCCGCAACCGCAGCGGCGTGATGACGCCGAAGAAGAAGCGCTCGTCCTCCAGGAAGCGCAAGAACCGCAGCACGCGGAAGACGCGGGCCACCCGCAGGAAGCGGAGGTCGAGCACGGCCGAGAAGACCGGCAGGATGCTGACGAGGTCGATGATGCTGTACGGGTGGAGCGCATGGCGGAGCTTGCGGTCGGCCACCCAGAAGCGGAGCACGTACTCCACCGCGAAGACGACGACGAACGTCCACTCCACCCCGTAGAGGATCCCCTTGGCCGGGGCGCCCTCGGGGACGTAGGTGTCCACCGCGTACGCGACGCAGGTGAGGGCGTTGAGGGTGAGGAGGGCGATGTCGATGCCCTTGCCGAGCGGCGTGCGGCAGTCGACGAGGTAAAAGCGGACGCGATCGCGGATCGTGCCGTTCTCCACGCTGCGCCTCCCGTCGGATGCGGGCCGCCGGCGAAAGGCTCCGCGACCCGCAGGAGGCGCGCGCCGGCGGGGCCGAGGCCCGCCCTATTCGCCCGCCGCGTCCTCGTCTTCCTCTTCGTCGACGATGGGAATCTGCTCGGGGTAGCGGTCCTGGACGGACTCGAACCACTTGCGCCACTCGTCGATGTAGAACCGGCGGCGGGCGCGCCGGTCCTCCTCGTCGAAGAAGATGTTCTGGCCGGTGATCTTCTTCAGCGCCAGCCAGGTCCAGCGCATCTTGGTGTCGTGGTTGTCGGGGGCTTCGAGCTCTTCGATGAGCACCTGGACGGCGCGCTTGTCGCGGAGGTCGCCGAGGGTGAGGATGATGTAGCGCCGCTGCTCGAGGTCCGCCCCCAGAAGTGACTTGATGAGCGGGCGGACCGCGTCCTTGCCGTAGGCGGCCAGCTTCTTGCGGGCCTCCTGCTGCGCGCTGTCCTCTTCGTGGCCGAGCTGGCGGATCCACTTCATGACCATCGGGTCGAACTCTTCTTCCCCGGCATCTTCGGCGGCTGCGTCGGCGTCGTCCTCCGTTGTGGCCTCGCCCGCTTCTTCGAGCGCGTCGGCGGTTTCGGAGACCGCCTCCCCGTCGTCTCCGGCCTGTCCGGCGTCTTCGCCGGCATCCTCACCGTCGCCCTGGCCAAAGAGCGATTCGCGATCGATCCAGTCTTCCGGCCGTTCGGGTTCGGGCGCCTTCTTCTCGGGCTTGGCTTCGACGACGACGGTGCGCCGCGTCGGCAGCAGGCCCTCGCCGTAGATGATGCGGTCGACCTTGTCGCGGGCGAACTCCATCTCGACGGAAGGCGCGTCGTCGCTCTCCTTCATGCGCAGGACAATCTTCTCCTCGCCCTGCAGCACCACCTTGCCCTCGAAGACGGCGCCGTTCTTCAAAAGAACGCTGTCGTCCGTCCGCGCCGAACCCGCCGCCAGCAGCAGCGCCAGGAGCGTCGCCGGCAATGCCCTTCGCATCATCATCTCGTTTCCCTCCCCGGTTCGTCGAACGGCGTCCAGCCCCTTCAGATCGGCCGGCCGTCTCCGAAGTCGTAGATCCCTTCCAGCGTCTTCGGATCGACCCCGACGATCTCGGCGGAATCGAACCAGAGCGCGATCTCCTGTTCGGCCGACGCGGCGCTGTCGCTGGCGTGGACCAGGTTGCATCGCTGGCTCATGCCGTGGTCGCCGCGAATGGTGCCCGGCGCAGCGTCGCGCCCGTTGGTCGCCCCCACCATCGTGCGGACAACCGCGACCGCGTCCACCCCCTCCAGGACCATCGCCATGACCGCGCGATCGGTCAGGAAGGCGACAAGCCCGTCGTAAAACGGCTTGCCCCGGTGTTCGCGGTAATGCTCCTCGACCAGGGCCCGGTCCGGGCGCATCAGCTTGCACCCGACGATGCTGAGGCCTTTCGTCTCGAAACGGCTCAGGATCGCGCCCGCCAGCCGGCGGCGGAGCGCCCCCGGTTTGAGGAGGACCAGCGTCGTCTGAAAATCACCGGTCATGCTACCAGTCTCCGTACCGTTCCCGCTCCGCGGCGAGGCAGGCGTCGATGGTCTCCGCCGGCGTCACCGGCCCTTCCCCGACGCCGGGGCAGTCCCGCTTGCAGGCGGCCCAGGCCTCGGGCGAAGCAAGGTTCTGCTGCCACCAGGGCCAGAGCCGGCACTGCAGCGGACGCGCTTCGTAGGCGCGGCAGCGGCGGGTGACCGGGTCGAGCAGAATGCAATCCCAGTTGGCGCGTTCCTTCAGCAGCCGTCCGCCGCGCCGCGTGCGCACGCACTCGGCGAGAAACGCGTCCTCGCTCATGCCGAGCGCGGCGGCGAGCGGAGCGACCTCCGCGTCCGCGACCCAGACGTCCCCCGGCGCGCCGCCGCAGCAGGCGCCGCAGTTCGCGCACGAAAAGGCCAGGCCGTCGGCGTACCAGGTCGTGCGGGAAGCGGAAGGACCGGGCATGTGCGGGATCCCCCGGGCTCAGGTATCGCGGCCAGCGTCGGCATCCGACGCATCGCCGGCGCCGGCCGCGCCGGAGGCATTCGACCCGTCGCCGACGTCCTGTCCCGACGGGACAGCACCCGCGCCGCGGCTCTCCTGCTTCCGATGCCGCCGCAGGAACCGGGCAATCTCGAACCCGGCACCATGCAGAACGTATCCGTTGAAGGCCAAGGCGAGCACGTAGAGCGGCTTCATGATGAGCAGGCCCAGCGCGAAGAGCGCGATGACGAAATGCGTAAAGCGTTTCCGCCCGCCGAGGAAACGGTTGCCGAGGTGCGCATAGCGAACGCGCGTCACCATCAGAAGCCCGATGCCCAGCATGTGGAGCGCCATGACGCGCGTCAGCCACTCCTCACCGAGCAGGCGCAGAAGCGGGTCGTTCAGGACCGGCTGGTGGATCAGGAGGTACATACTCACCACCGCCCCCGCCGCCGCCGGACTCGGCAGGCCGCGGAAGGTGCTCTTGGCCGCGGTATCGGCTTCGACATTGTAGCGCGCCAGGCGCAGGCAGGCGCAGGCGGCGTAGATGAATCCGAAGCCCAGCACCATGCTCCACCAGCGCGCGCTGTCGGGTTCGACATGGATCCAACTGATGACAAGAATGGTGGCCGGCGCAATGCCGAAGCTCACGACGTCGGCCAGGCTGTCCAGTTCGGCGCCGAAGCGGCAGGCCGATCCGGTCATCCGCGCCACCTTGCCGTCGAGAAGATCAAAGAGCATGGCGAGAAAGATGACCGCACAGGCGCTGTAGAGATAGACCGCCTCGGCCGAAAGCTCCACGCCGCTGAAGATGCGCGGCGGGGTCTTGCGCGCCAGCGACCGCGCCGCCAGGACGATGGCGCTGAAGCCGCAGCCGAAGTTGCCGAGCGTAAGAAGCGTGGGCAACGGATGGAGCCGCTTCATGCGAAATCCCCCAGTACGGTCGTGCCCGCCTTCACCTTGTCGCCCACCTGCACCTTCGGCGTGAAACCGGCGTCGACGGGAATGTAGATCTCGGTCCGGCTGCCGAACTTGATCATGCCGACCACCTGGCCCCGCTCCACGCGGTCTCCGGACGCCACGTCACAGACAATGCGCCGGGCAACGGCCCCCGCGATCTGCTTGACGAGCACCCGGGGGGCGCCGGGACGATCGATCTCGATGCCGATGCTGTTGGCCTCGTTCTGGCCGCTGCTCAATTCGCTGCGCGCGTCGTGGAACCGCCCCCGTCGGTAGGCCAGAAACCGGACCGTCCCCGCGAAGGGGGCGCGGTTGAGGTGAACGTTGAAGATGCTGAGGAAGATCCCGACCATGAGCGCACGACCGCCGACAAAGTCGGGCTCGTCCCGCTCCAGCACATGGGTCACCGTCCCGTCCGCGGGGCTCACCACCGCGTTGGGATTCTCCGGCGGGGTGCGCTTCGGGTCGCGGAAGAAGGCCAGCGCCCAGCCGTACAGCACCGCCGGGACAATGCAGAGCCACGGCAACCCCACCGCCACGGCGATGTAGCACAGGACCAGCGCGAAGAGACCGGTCAGCACCACCTCGCGGTTGCCGTAGGGCGTGAGGCCGGGAAAATGAAACAAGCCCTTACTCCTTGTCGCAACGCGACTTGAAAACGAATCGCCTGAGCACAGCTTAAGAGCAGAAGCGCTGCGAGTCAAGCGGTTTCGTCCGCGAAGCGCCTCCAGAGGGCACAACCCACCGGCCGCGCGCCACCGTCCGGGTGCATCCGCTGCCGAAAGAAATGATCGGCAGGACGCCAGGGCTCCCTC
>CAZKKD010000003.1:16230-31568 GCA_964553265.1 uncultured Planctomycetales bacterium
CCGCTGATCGGCAAGGGGGAACCCCATGCCGAAAAAATGCGGGCGGCGCCGATTCGGCGCCGCCCGCAGGGGATTTCCGAACGCCTGATCGCACCCGGGCGACCGGCGCACCAATCAGTCGTTCGCCGTCCGGGGGCGGCCCTCCGCGTCCGCGTCGATCACCACGCGGAAGCTGGTCTGCACCCAGTTGTCGACGAACGGCGGCTGCGGGAAGCGGAACGTGGTGGTGCAGTGGCGATGGTCCCACAGCACGTTGCCGCCGCGAAGCACCTTGAAGGCGCCGGATGCGGGGCCGGGGGGGTTGGCCTCCGGCGCGCGCTCGTAGTACTGCGGGTCGTACCAGTCGGCGACCCACTCCCACGCGTTGCCGGCCATGTCGAGCGCGCCATAGGGGCTGACCCCGCCGGGGGCGCTGCCGACCGGGTGCAGGCCGCGGTCGATGATGTACTCCTCCCACGGGGTGCGGGCCACCTTCTCGACGTCCCACTCGTTCCCCCACGGATAGAGCCGGCCGTCGGCGCCGCGGGCGGCCTTTTCCCACTGCGCCTCGGTGGGCAGGCTGCCGCCGGCCCAGGCGCAGTAGGCCTGCGCGTCGTACCAGTTGGGGCAGACCGGGTAGCTGTTTTCGTCCTGCAGCGGCGGCGAGATCATGTGCGGCCAGCCGGGGACCTTGATCTTGTCTTCGCGCCCGGTGGCGGCCAGGAACTTCCGGTAGGCGCCCACGGTCACCTGGTTTTTCGAGATCCAGAAGCCGTCGACGCGGACCTCGCGGGCCGGGGTCTCGTCCCGGTAGCCGCCCTTGCGACCGCGCAGGAACGCGCCGCCGGGCACCCAGACCAGTTCCGTCCCGTCGAGCGGGTTGACGGCACGGCCCTCGCCGGTGATCTTGAGGGGCGGAACAGCCCGGCCGGCGGCGGGGGCCTTCTCCTGCTGCTCAAGCGCGGTCCGGACGTCGACGTCGCGCGTTTCGCCGTCGGTGCGGACGGTCAGCCGCTGGACCGGCAGGTCCTCGTTCAGGCCGGCCTTGCCGTCCCCTTCCAGGTAGATGCGCACCATGGCGGCGCGCTCGCGCGGCCAGACCTCGTAGTCGCCCGGCCAGTTGGGGCGCCGCCGCCACTCGAAGCGGCCGGCGCTGCTGATCTGCATGTCGCCCTCGGGCGTGATCTGCGAGTCGATGAGGTGATAGTCCATGTCGAACTGCTCGCCGGTGCTGACCAGGTTCGGCAGGAGCTGCACGTTCTTCCAGCCGCCGGCCGTGGTCTGCAGGTCAATCACCACCCCGTCGCCGCGGTCCACGGTGACATGGAGCTCGGTGTCCGCCGCCAGCGCGGCGAGATCGTGGAGGATGGCCTTGTCGAGATAGAGCAGCTCGCCGCCGGCCACGGTCGCGTCCAGGTCGCCGGCCTGGATGCGGATGCGCGTCGCGGCGGGGTTGGGCATGCGCAGCTCCCACTGGGCGCTGGCCTTGGTCGGCTTGGTCCGCTTGCCGACGAAACGGCGGGTGATGACCAGCCCGTCGCCGTCCTCGGTCACCGCGATGGTGCGGTCCATGTTGTCCGGGTGGCCCCAGCCCCAGAAGCCGCCGCCGTAATTGGCCTGCGTCTTGAGGGAGGCGTCGGCGGCCTCGGAGACGGTCTGGAAGTGGTTGCGGGCCTTCAGGACGTCGGAGTAGCCGTCGCCGGCCAGCAGGTTCTGGCCGGACGCCTTGAGCACGAGGGCGACAACCCGGCCCCGGTAGGCGGGGCAGACGTCGGTGCGGAGGGCTTCGGACTGCAGCTCGTAGATCCGCCCGCCGGCCCGCCGGTTGAACCAGTCGAACTTGCGCCGTTCCTTGAACAGCGGCAGGCAGCGGCGGATGCGCCTGGGCATGTCTTCCCGGCCGCCGGGCACGTACCACGGCGTGCCGTCGTCGGGATCGGTGACGCGCGCGAAGCCGTCCGCTTCGCGCACCGCATCGATGAGCACCGGGTCGAGCGACTCCGCTGACGCCTGTTCAAGGTGCTTGACGTAGACCGGATTGCCCGACCGGGCGGCCGCCGCGTGCGCTTCGTCGAGGATGGCGATGAGCTCTTCCACCGCTTCGAAGTTGAGGAACTTGCGGCGCATGTTGACCGACCACGCGCTCCAGCGCACCAGCCCGCCGGGAGCGTAGTACCCGCTCTCGCGACGGATGCGGTCGGAGGTTTCCAGGAACTTCCGCACCAGCGGCGCGGCCTCGGGGCCGTAGTAGTCGCGGAGGAAGCGGTCGATGAGCTTCTGCTCGTCCTGGCCGGGGTTCCACTTGAGCTGGTGCCAGACCCACATCTTGAGGTCGGCCCAGTTGGCCGAGCCCCGCTGCTCCTGGACGCCCTCGATGCCGGTTTCGTGGCAAAGCTTGATGTTGGCGCAGTTCGAGAAGAGGTTGGGCCATTCGTAGCCGCCGCCGCCGGCCCAGTGCCAGGTGGTGACCTTGTCGTGCACCTTGGGCCACTCGCGCACGGCGTGCTCGTAGAGGCGGTTGGCCGGGTTGCCCGCGATCTCGCCGATGTGGTCGCCGGCCTGGTTGAGACTGGCGTCGCTGCTGACGATCTGGATCCAGAGGTTCTTGTGGGGTCGGATGGTCTTCGGCACCTTGAGCGTGTTCCAGTACGCGAAGGTCATCACCTCGTGGTCGGGATACTCTTCGGCGGCGTGTTCGATGGCGGCATTGAGCATGATGAGCATGGGCGCCGCGTAGGACTGTTCCTTTTCGATGAGCGCCCTGCACTTTTCGCAGACGCCGCAGCCGAGGCGGTAGGGCCCGTCCATCTGGCCGAGGGGAAGCGGTTCGCCGCCGGCTTCACGCTCGGCGAACTTCTTCTTGATCTTCTCGCCGAGTTCCTTCTGGAAGGCCTCGTCGAGCGGGCAGTGCTCGTGGACCTTGTACTGCCGGAAGCTGTGCGTCGCGTTGACCGGCTCGCCGTCGGGGGGATACATGCGGTTCTTGCGGGCGTAGCTCTTGACCGCGTCGTTGGAGCTCCAGGGAAAGTACATGGGATTGCGATGGTAGAATGCGGGCTCCTGCAGCGTGTCGAGCTCCGGCGCCGCCAGGGTCGGCCGGGACGGGATGTGCTCGTAGCTCGGGGAGTAGAAGCCAACGCCGAGGTGATCCTGCAGGAGACCGTAGACGCCGTACTCCAGGCCCAGCGCACTCTGCGCGGTGATGCGGAGCGCCCCGTCGGCCGTCTGGAGACGGTAGGCATGGTCCGCCGTCCGGCCGCCGCCGGCGCCGGGAAGCTTCTCGACCACGTCCAGGACAACGACGGTGCGGTCGCCGGCGTCGGCGGGCGTCTCGACCACCTCCAGCTCGGCGCCGCTGATCTGCTTGACGTAGTCCTGCAGGGCCGCAGCCGCCTTCGCGTTGCCCTGCGCGACGATGACCGCCGCCGGCTTGCCGTCCTCCGTCAGCGTGACATCCGCCAAGGCCGATGTCGCGACCCCTGCGAGCAGGCAAATGACCGTGCATACCGTACGCAAAAAGGACCCACGCATTCCCATCTCCTTCTCCTGTCAGACACAGCGACTCGAACCGATCCCATCTCTGCAGCAAACAAAAAGGCAACCCAGCCCCAACGGCGTTTTTTGCACACCGTCACGGACAGACGGAACGCAAATCACCGAGGGAGCCAACTTCCGGACGGCAGCCTCCGCCGGCGTCGGCCCGTCGCATCCCTCTGCTGGCGCCGAACAGCGCTCCGCCTGCCTGCCGGCGCTCCGTGCGGGTTGCTGCGTTTCGTGCGGGCGCCGGCGGCGACTGGAGCCTGCCCTGTTTCCGTACACACAAAACAGGTTCCACGCCGCGTCCGGATCACTCCTTACTCGACGAACTTGAGCAGGCCGAAGTCGGCGACGTTGCGGCTGAAGCCGCCGAGCTTGTTGTTGAGGCGCGAGTACTCGGCCTTGCTGTCGTCCTTTCTGTCCTTGCGCCCGTCGGAGATGCGATGACGGGTGATCTGGCAGGGCCAGGCCTTGCCGGTGCCGGGCTGGATGGCGTCGGGGAAGGCGGTGAGAGGCAGGTAGATCTCCAGCGTCCAGAAATCCTCGCCGATCTGGATGGCGTGCTTCATGCCTTCGGCGGTCCAGCGCGCATCCCGCTGCTTCGAGTCGTAGACCGCGCCCGCGGGATTGATCATGAACTGGTAGAACGCGCCCTCCTTGCGCCCGGTGACGTCGAGGAAGATCTCGACGTTGTCGTTCACGGGCCACATCTCTGCCGAGTCGGGGAGCGTCAGATCCATTTGCAGCGCTTCGGGATTCGGCTCGTACATCTTGATGCCGAAGGTGACGCCGTCGAGGGTCCAGACCGCGCGCACCTCGGTCTTGTACCCGGCCGGCCTCGGCTCGTCGCCGCGCAGGCGGAGGGAGACGGGTTCGGGCGCCTTCCACCACCGGTCGTCGAGTTTGCCGTCGATCACCGGGTTGTCCGCCACCTTGCGCGCGACCACGTTCTGCAATCCCTTGCCCGATCGCTGCGCCTCGGCCTCGGCGTAGAACGCCGGGAACGGTGCGGCATAGAACGCGATGCGCTCCCGCACCGCCGCGTCGCCTTCCTGCTCCGCTTTCGCCTGCGCTTCGGTCAACAGGGCCTGCATCTTCTCCATCACCTCGGCGGAATAGGTCATCTCGTACAGCGCCTTGGGCGAGATGGCGTCGACCGGCCACTCGACCTGCTCCCAGCGGTCGGTCTGGAGGCGCAGCAACTCGCGCATCGGCTGTTCGGCCGGGCCGAACATGCGGCGGCAAAACTCGTCCATGACCGCGTCGACATCGATCTCCGGGTCCCACATCAGCTTCATCCAGCAATACATGGTAATGTGCTGCGTGGTCCATTCGTCGGGAATGCCGCCGTTGATGAAGGTGCCGATCAGCTTGCCGCGATTGTGGAGGTAGTACTCCTTCAGCACGTGCGGATACTGGAAGGGCGCCTTGGTGCGGTCGGTGGGCCAGCAGGAGTAGTCCCACGTCTGCACCATGCCGCCGGTCAGTTCGGCCCAGCGGTCGATGTTGTCCTGGAATTTCTTCCGGAGCCCCGGCTGCTTGTACATCGCCACGCCCGGCATGCCGCAGAGCTGCACTTCGACGTTGTCCGGAAACTCGACTCCCTCGGGTGCGATGGTGTAGTTGACATACGGCAGGAAAAGCACCTTCATGTCCGGCCAGCGTTTCTCAACCTTTTCGGCGAGGCGGCGCGTGAAGTCGGCCATCAGCCTGGAGGCGGTGCCGTACTGCGATTCGTGGTCCGGCTCCAACATGGCCTGGCAGCGCTCGCAGTTGCAGTCGACGCCCAGGTCCGGCGGCGACACGGAGATGGTGTTGCCGGCGATGAAGCTGATCTTGCTTCCCAGGCCTTGCTGCTGCCGCACCCACTTCCGGTCGCCGCGCTTGTCTGCGGGGAGGCTTTTGTACAGTTCGATATTCTCCAGAAAGGTTTCGAGTGTCGCCGGGTTCGCGTAGCAGTACATGTGGGTGTTGCGCGTGCCGTCGGCGCGCAGCGCGAAGATCTCCGGGCGCTCTTCGAAATACAGCCTGCTCCATCCCATGGGTTGGTGCACACGGATCACGGAATGCCAGGAGTTGCCGCCGCGCAGAAACGCGTAGACGTTCCAAAGGTTAAGCCCGTTGGGATACTGGGGCGGCCAGCCCACGCGCATGCGGTAGGTCGGGGCGTCGGTATAGTGCAGCGGCTCGATCTTCAGCGTCCGGGCTTTCTCGACGGTGCGGCCGTGCCTGGACAACGGCCAATACCAGCGCACGCCGACCAGCCGTTCGAGAAAGTCGGCGATGCCCCACGTGCCGACAATGAAGACGCGGTTGGGTGCGGTCTTGACGACATAGCCCTCGACCGGAATGGCGTCGACGTCGATGCCGGCCGCGCGCGCGGCCGCGCAGTCGCCGACGATGATCGCGGGCTGGTCGGCGGCGGGCATCTCCTTGACCACCTCCAGTTTCGCGCCGGTGGTCGCTTCGATCGCCGCAGGAAGCTCTTTGGACAACGAATTGAACGTCTTGCCGCCGGAACCGGCGAAGAAGATCGCCGCCTTTGGCTCGCCGTCGGAGACGAGCACCACCGGCTCGTGCTCCGGCGCGGGCTGGATCGTCACCGGGTCCAGGTCCCGCACCGCCAGCGACGCGGCGGCCGAGGCGGAAACCGGCAAGAGCAGCATGCAGAGCAAAGGAAACAGGGTTCTCATGGACTCAACTCCTTCGATTTCGGGCCCGTCCGACGGGCGGTTCTGGAACGGTTCACAGCTTCCTCAAACCGCTTCAACGACAATTCCGGAACAAGTCGTGTGGGACCGCAACCGTCTTCCCGGTGTCCTGCGCAGCACTCCCCTCACCGGTTCACCGCCCCTGGAAACGCCATCTCCGCAGAAGCAGGCCCCGCTCCCCACGCGAGGAGACAAACTCTCACGCAAACCGTGCGCAAACAATACACACATGCGCCCGAACGCTTCCTCGCTCCGCTCACCCCCCTATCCTAGATCACTTGAGCTTGCATTGGTCTGCGTTTCCATCTGCGTTTACTTCCGCCCAATGAGTACAGGAAAAAGCATAGGTGTAAGCGCCAGGCATCGGAAGGGATGCTTCTTTCTTTTTTCTATCGATTTACAGAGAATCCACATCCACCCGTGCCCGCTGGCGTTACAACTGCAAGCGGCCCCCACGGGGCCACCCGATCCGGGTTTGGCCGTGACCGAAACAATACCACGTTATCCTATGTCTTGACAGATCAAAACGCACCTGATCCGAAACAAATGTCAGATCAACGCCAGTCCGCCCGCGTCCGGCAACGAAACCTGTCCAACGGGTGTCGTGCGAACGCCAAAAGCGCTTCTGGTCAACCCGGGCGCTCACGAAAGGCGGACCGGGGTGCGGAACGCGGGGCGGCTTTGTCGCGCCGCACCCGGTTTGGCGTTGACGGTGGGGAGCCGATCCGGGATGCTGGCGGGGGACGCCGGAGGCTGGCGTCCACGGGATCGGACGCGAACGGGGACCTGCATGAGCACACCGCCCATCCGCATCGCCACCCGCCGGAGCCGCCTGGCCCTCTGGCAGGCCGAGCACGCCGCCGCGGCGCTGCGGCGCGCCCACCCGGACCGCTGCGTCGAACTGGTCCCCGTCACCACCGCCGGCGATCGCGACCGCACCACCGCGCTCCGCGCCATGGGTGGGACCGGGCTCTTCACCAAGGAGATTGAGGAGACGCTCCTCCGCGGCGATGCGGATCTGGCCGTCCACAGCCTGAAAGACCTGCCCACCGTGCCCCCCGACGGCCTCGCCATCGCCGCCGTCCTGCCGCGTGAAGACCCGGCCGACGCCCTGGTGACCCGCACGGGCTGCGCCTTCGCCGACCTGCCGGCGGGGGCGCGCCTGGGGACCGGCAGTCCGCGCCGGGCGGGGCAGCTCCGGCACGCCCGCCCCGACCTTGTCGTCACGGGCCTCCGCGGCAACGTGGAGACCCGCCTGCAGAAACTGGAGACCGAGGGACTGGACGCCATCGTCCTCGCGCTCGCGGGGCTCAAGCGCCTGGGCCTCGCCGACCGCGTGTCCGAGCGCCTTGCCTTCGCCCTCTGCCTGCCCGCCCCCGGCCAGGGCGCCATCGCCATCGAAACCCGCGCCGGCGACGATGCCAGCCGCGCCCTCGCCGCCACCCTCCACGACGCCACGACCGCCGACGCGGTGACCGCGGAGCGCAGCTTTCTGCGGACGCTGGAGGGCGGCTGCAGCGTTCCGGCCGGCGCGCTGGCGACCGTGACCGGCGACCGGCTGCGCCTCGAGGCCGCCGTCGCCGCACCCGACGGATCGGCACTGGTGCGCGACGCGCTGGAGAGCCCGGCCGCAGACGCGACGGCCCTGGGCGCACGCCTGGCCGAACAGCTCCTCACGGCAGGGGCCGACCGCTGCCTCGCCGACGCCCGTCCGGAGACCTGAACCGTGCGCATCGTTCACCTGAGCGACATCCACCTCTGCCGGCCGTGGCGTGCCGGCACGCTCCGCGGCAAGCGCATCGCCGGGGGGCTCAACTGGCTGCTCAAGCGCCAGTGGCTCCACGACCCCGCGGCCTGGACCCGCACCGTCGAGGCGCTCGTCGCCGATCCGCCGGATGTGCTGGCCTGCACGGGGGATCTCTGCCAGCTCGGGTCCGCGCCGGAGCTGGCGGCGGCCGCCGCCGGCCTCGACCGCATCGCCGACGCCGGCGCAACCGTCCTCTACGTCCCCGGCAACCATGACCACTACCTCGCCGGGGACCCCGAAGCGGACCGCCTCCGTGGCGCACTCTGCACCCGCTACGGCGGCGCAGACCCGGTGCCGGGGCTCCGGATCCATCGGGTGGGGGCGGTGGAGTTCGTCCTCCTCGATCAGGCGACGCCGCAGTCGCTGACCCGGTCGGCGGGCCGCATGACGCCGGCACAGTGGAAAGAGCTCGAACGCCTGAGTGCCGAGCCCGCCCTCGGCGCCGGCGGCCTGGACCCGATCCGCATCGTCCTGGGCCACTACCCGGTCGTCCGCCCGGACGGGGCGCCGCTCGGGCCGCAACGAGGGCTGGAGGACGCGGCGCAACTGGTGCACCTGCTGGACGCGCTCCGCGCGCGGCTCTACCTCTGCGGGCACCTCCACACCGCCTACGAGCAGCCCCTCCGCGGCGGCGGACAGCAGCTGGTCGCCGGCAGCCTTACCCACCGCCGGACCCGTTTCGAGATCCGAATCGAGGCCGGCACGGTGACCTGGGCCCTGGCGGCCGGGGCGCCGAACGCAGGCACGAGCGCGTGAGGTGTTGAAGCAGTTTCTGTAGGGTGACGCGCGGTGCGCTGTCCGGAATGCGGGTTCGAACAGGTGGCGGGCGGAAGCCATGATGCACGCACAGGCCATGGGAGGACCGGGATGGATACGGGCAAAGGCAAGGGAACAGACGCAATGAAACTCACGGGCACGTTCCTGTCCCCCAACAGCATGTACCCGGGCGCACACGCCCTCTACCGCCGCTACCGCGAGTGGACGGAGGGGACCGGATGAACGGCGATGCGGGGATGCCGCCCGCCCCGGCGGACACCGATCTCGGCGCCGACGCCGACCGGTACGAGCGGGAACTGCTGGAGTCCGTCGTCCCGTTCTGGGTGGAGGCCTGCCCGGACCCGGCCTGCGGCGGCTTCCGTAACTTCCTGACGCGGGACGGGCAGGTCTACGATCCCGAGAAGTCGATGTGGATGCAGTGGCGGATCGTCTACATGCTGGCCGCGCTCGCGGCGACGCCGTACCGGCAGGACCGCTGGGTCGACCTGGCACGGGCGGGATTCGATTTCCTCACGACCCACGGGAAGGACGAGGCCGGCAACTACTACTTCGCCCTCAACCGCCGCGGCGAACCCGCCCTGGCCGCCCACAGCATCTATTCCGACTGCTTCGCCGCGATGGGGGCCGCCGCCCTCTACCGCGTCACCGGGGACGCGGCCCACCGTGCGGAGGCCGAGGACGCGCTGACGCACTACCGCGCCCGCATCGACCACCCCAAGGGACGCTGGGACAAGAGCCTGGCCGGCCGGCCCCGGCGGCGCGCGCTGGGCCACTACATGATGCTGGCCAACCTCGGCGCGGTGCTGAACGACTGCCTGCAGACCGACGCCTACGCCGATGCAATCGGGAACGCGACCCGGACGGTCCTGGACGTTTTCTGGCAGCCGGATCGGAAGCAGCTCTTCGAGCACGTCCATCCCGACGGGAGCATCGACCTGGACTCGTGGGAGGGCCGCCACCTCAACCCCGGGCACGGCCTGGAGGCGATGTGGTTCCTGCTGCGGGCGGCCTGGCGGCGGGGCGACCGCGCGACGGTGGACGCCGCGGCCGGGATCATCCTCGACCTCCTCGACGGCGGCTGGGACGCGGAGCACGGGGGCTTCTTCTACTTCCTCGACGCCGAGGGGCTGCCCTGCCCGGAGCTGCAGTGGGACATGAAACTCTGGTGGGTCCACAACGAGGCCATCCTCGCGACCCTCTTCGCGTACCGGGCCACCGGGGACGCGCGCTTCCTGGGGTGGTACCGGCGCGGGGACGCCTGGACGTGGGCGCGCTTTCCCGATCCGCAGCACGGCGAGTGGTTCGGCTACCTCAACCGCCGCGGGGAGACGACCCACACGCTGAAGGGCAGCCGCTGGAAGGGCTTTTTCCATCTTCCGCGCTGCCTGCTCATCGCCATCGGCCTCCTGCGCGGGACAGACGATGACCCGCCGGCCTGAACCGGACACCGAACGGAACGGAGCTCCTCGCATGGCCCCCCGCGACGACGCAGACCCCCGCCCCGCCCCGCGCTGGCCGCTCCTGGTCGGCTGCGTGCTCCTCTGCCAGGCGGCCGGCGCGCTGGGCGCGCTCGGCATGCGCGGGGAAGCCACGTGGACCTGGTACCGGGCCCTCGCGAAGCCGCCCATCACGCCGCCGGACTGGGTGTTCAGCCCGGTCTGGACGATCCTCTATCTTCTCATGGGCATTGCGCTCTGGCAGGTGCTGCGGTACGGCGCGGGCCGGCCCGAGCGGAGAGCGGCGGTCGGTCTCTTCCTGGCGCAACTGGCGCTCAATGCGCTCTGGACGCCGCTCTTCTTCTGGTGGCGCCATATCGGCGGGGCGCTCGCCGTGCTGGCGGCGTTGCTCGTGCTGCTGGCGCTGACCCTCCGCGCCTTCGCCCGCCTCCACCCGCCGGCCGCCTGGCTCCTGGCCCCATACGCGGCCTGGGCAACGTTTGCGCTGGTGCTGAACGCCTGGCTCTGGCAGTTGAACGGCTGAGCGGCACGGCGGCGTCATCGGGCCCACGTCTGCAGGCAACACGATTGGGCACGTGGGATCGGAGAGGCGAACGGGACGTCCTGGACCGACGTTGCTGCAAGGCAGAACTGCCGCCGGACCCCGCGCTTCACCCCTTCCGCCGGGCGCCCGCCTTGCTCCCCTTCTTCCCCTTCGCGGGGCGGCGGGGGGCGGGCTTGCGGGGGCGGGACGGCGTGCTTTCGGCTTCGTATTCGATGGGCGCGCCGAGTTCGATGAGCCGGTCGCGGAGCGCCGCAGCGTCCTCGAAGCGCATCTCCTTGCTCGCGGCGATCATCTCCTCTTCGAGAATCGCGATCTCGGCCTCGCGCTCCAGGTCCGGCTCGCCGGCCTCGTCCGGCGCCGCCGGCGCCACCGGCGCGGCGAGGCGGCGCTCCTTCTTCCGATCCTTGCCGAGGTACTCCTCCAGGCCGGTCTCGATGGCGCGGCGGACCGTGGTGGGGGTGATGTTGTGCTCCTCGTTGTACGCGAGCTGGTAGGTGCGGCGCTTTTCGGTCTCGTCGATGGTCTCGCGCATCGCGTCGGTCATGGTGTCGGCGTAGAAGATGACCTGCCCGGCAACGTTCCGCGCCGTCCGGCCGATGGTCTGCAACAGGCTCGTCCGGCTGCGGAGAAAGCCCTGCTTGTCCGCATCCAGGATGACCACCAGCGACACCTCCGGCAGGTCCAGCCCCTCGCGCAGCAGGTTGACGCCGATGAGCGCATCGAAGCGGCCGAGGCGGAGGTTCTTGAGGATGTCGACGCGTTCGAGCGCGTCGATGTCGGAGTGGAGGTACATCGTCCGCAGGCCCTGCTCGCGGCAGAACTCGTCGAGGTCCTCGGCAAGGCGCTTGGTGAGGGTGGTCACCAGCACGCGCTCCCCCTGTGCGGCCCGGCCCTGGATCTCGCGCTCGATGTCCCGCACCTGGCCGCGCGCGGGGCGCACCTCGATGGGCGGGTCGATGAGGCCTGTCGGCCGTGTGAGGAGTTCGATGGGCTTCTGCTCGCAGAGGGCGAGCTCGTAGTCCGCCGGCGTGGCCGAGACGTAGACGGTCTGCGGTTGCAGCGTCTGGAACTCGGCGAAGGTCAGCGGCCGGTTGTCGAGCGCCGAGGGCAGCCGGAAGCCGTGCTCGACCAGGGTCTCCTTGCGGCTGCGGTCGCCGTTGTACATGCCGCGGATCTGCGGGACGGAGACGTGCGACTCGTCGATGACGAGCAGGTAGTCCTCGGGGAAGTAGTCGAGGAGGCACGCCGGGCGCTCGCCGGGCGCGCGGCCGTCGAAGTGGCGGCTGTAATTCTCGATCCCCTGGCAGTAGCCCACCTCGCGCAGCATCTCCAGGTCGTAGCGGGTGCGGCTCTCCAGGCGCTGGGCCTCGAGCAGCTTGTCCTCGCGGCGGAGGTGCTCGAGGTGCGCCTCGAGCTCGGCCTCGATGCTGCCGAGGGCGTTGTCGATGGTGCCCGATTCGAGGACGAAGTGCTTGGCCGGGAGGATGGCGAGTTCGGTGTAGGTCTTCAGCAGGTCGCCGGTGAGCGGATCGATCTCCATGAGCTGGTCGATCTCGTCGCCGAAGAGCTCGATGCGGACCACGCGGTTCTGGTAGGTGGGCCAGATCTCCACCACGTCGCCGGCGACGCGGATGTTGCCGCGCGAGAAGCCGACGTCGTTGCGGACGTACTGGACGTCGATGAGGCGCCGGAGGATCTCGTCGCGGCCAATCTCCTGCCCGACGGCGAGGGGGAGCATCATCTTCTGGTAGTCGCCGGGCCGGCCGAGACCGTAGATGCAGCTGACCGACGCGACGACGATGACATCCCGGCGCAGCATCAGGCTGCTGGTGGCCGAGAGACGCAGGCGGTCGATGTCCTCGTTGATGGAGGCGTCCTTCTCGATGTAGACGTCGGTCGCCGGCAGGTAGGCCTCGGGCTGGTAGTAGTCGTAGTACGAGATGAAGTACTCGACCGCGTTGTCGGGAAGGGAGGCGTGGAACTCGCCGTGGGGCTGGGGGCAGAGCGTCTGGTTGTGGCTGAGGACGGGGACGGGGGGGGCGAGGTGGCGGGTGGCGTTGGCCAGGACGAGGGTCTTGCCGGTGCCGGTGACGCCGAGCAGGGTCTGGTGACGCTGCGCGGCGGAGAGCCCGGCGACGAGGTCCTCGATGGCGCGCGGCTGTTCGCAGGCCGGCGCGTAGGGGCTCTGGAGATCAAAGCTGCTCATCGGGTCGACGATCCGGCCGGCGGCATCAGGCGTCCATGTCCAGGAAACGGGCGCGCACCGCGTAGCCGTTGAACCGGGCCGCGCACTCCAGCACCTCGGTCCGGTACTCCTTGTCGTCGCCGAGCCGGAAGACGAGCACGTCCTTCGGATCGAAGATGACCGCCGAAACAAAGCGCACGCCGTGATCGGAGATGTTCATCACCTGCACCGAGCTCAGGTCCTCGTCGCCGCCGCCCTCGCGGCGCAACACCACCGCGTGCTCGTGCCGGTAGAAGCGGGGGCTCTGCCGCCGCTCCACGAAGGCGTCTTCGTCCGCCATGCCGAACTCCCCCATTTCTCGACGTCGGATCGTCCGGTCCGCCCGCAGACGGCCCCGCTCTGACGGGCAGCATACCGGCCCAGCGGCGCGCCTGCAACAAGTTTGTTCCGCCCGGGCGCCCCTCAGCCGCTGGCGACCCGCGCAGTGCGCGCGACAAAGGCCCGGTAGTCCTCCTCGGTGTCGACCCCGGCGCCGGCGTAGTCCGTCTCCGCGGCCACGATGCGGATGCCGGCTTCGAGCGCGCGGAGTTGCTCCAGCTTCTCGAGCGCTTCCAGGTGCGACGCCGGCAGGGCGGGATAGCCCAGGAGCACCTCCCGCCGGTAGCCGTAGACCCCGAAGTGCAGGTGCCCGCACGGGTCGCCGGGCCGGCGCGCGCCGTCGCGGTCGTACGGCACCGGGGCGCGGGAGAAGTAGAGGCAGGCGCCGTCCGCGGCGACGACGGCCTTCACCATGTTCGGATTGCGCCACTCGGCTTCGTCGGCCATCGGCCGGACCAGCGTGCTCATGCCGGCTTCGGGACGCTCGTCCAGCAGGCGTGCGACCCGGAGGATCGCTTCGGGCGGGAGTTCCGGTTCGTCGCCCTGGATGTTGACGAAGAGGCGAATCGAATCGGGCAGGTCCGCGGCGGCCTCGGCGATGCGCTCGGTGCCGCTGGCGTGTTCGCCGCGGCTGAGCACCGCCCGCGCGCCGTAGCCGGCGGTCGCGGCATGGTCGGTCACTGCGTCGGCGATGCGGGGGCTGTCGGTGACGACGATCACCTCCGCCACGGTTCCGTCCGAGGCCGCGCGCGCCGCCTCGGCCACGTCGAGGACGTGCGTCACCAGCGGCCGGCCGGTCTCGGCCCGCATCAGCTTCTCCGGCATGCGCGTCGAGCCCAGCCGGGCGGGGATGAGAATGGCGATGTGGGCAGTCACGCGAACTCCTTAGTCCCAGGCGAAAGGTCCGGTATGGCAGTCCTGCTACCAGATCCGCGGAATGCCGTATGTGTCGAAGACAGCGTCCCGGCTAACCAGCGAGAGACCTTCGAGACGGGCGACCGCAACCAGAAGGCGATCGAAGGGGTCCCGGTGGTGGAAGGGGAGATCTTGCACCGCCATGCAGTGCTCGGCCTGAACATCCCGAACCGTCAGACCCCCCTCCCGATACTGCGCAACAATCAACGGAAGCGGGTCGGCCAGGGTCAATTTCCCGAGGCTGGCCTTGATGGCCATTTCCCACAAGGACGCGGTACTGATGATTGCGTCGTGTTCGGGAGATTCGATTGCATCCCGGGCCGCTGTTCCGAGCTGCTCGGGAGCATGGTAATGCCATAGGACAGCGTGCGTATCCAGCAGCAGGCGCATCAGCGGAGATCCGCGAAATCGTCCAGCGGAGCATCGAAATCGTCCGCCATCCAGAAACGCCCTCTGCCCTTTCCGGCAAGCTCCGCAAGGCGGTTCCGCGTCGCATCCCGGGACGGCGCCGGCGAGAACTCCACCGTTGCATCGACCTCACCCTCCGGAAAATCGGACGGCAGTTGCACCTCGATCCGGATCCGGTGGTCGGGTCCGACGCGGACGCGCTTGGTGATGGCCCCCATTCGTCGCTCCTTTCTGCCCCGTTTATTGTAGCTGGCGCAAGACGCCCCTGCAAGGAACCACCCCGCCGCCCTACAGCATATCCGCGACCATCAGGAGGCCGTTCTGGCGGCGCATGCGGTCGGCGGACCACTCCTGCAGGCGGCGGCCGAGGTCGTCGACCGCGCGCGAAGTGCGCCCCATCCCGAACTCCTCGGCCCACTTGCCGAGTCGCTCGACACTGAGGGAAACGCCGGAGGCGTTCTCGACATACGGAAGGTTCTCGCTGAAGAGAACCAGCCGGTCGTCCTTCAACAGCGGCGCCGACGCCGCGCCGTAACCCCCCTCGCGGTACTTGCCCAGAAACCGCCCTTCCGGTCGCGGCCGGGCGTCGGGCGGGCCGCCGCAACGAATGTGAATGGGAGGCGGTGGCCCCGACCAACCC
>CAZKKD010000004.1:0-30965 GCA_964553265.1 uncultured Planctomycetales bacterium
CTCAACAACGCCGGCGGCGCGTGGGACAACGCCAAGAAGTCCATCGAGAAGCAGGAGAAGACCTACGCCGCCGACGACACCGCCAAGGAGCACCCCCTCACCGGCAAGGGCTCCGAAGCGCACAAGGCGGGCGTCGTGGGCGACACGGTCGGCGACCCGTTCAAGGACACCAGCGGCCCGAGCCTCAACATCCTCATCAAGCTGATGACGATGGTGAGCGTGGTCTTCTCGGGTGTGGTGGTCCGTTACGGCGACTGGATCAGCTCGCTCATGTCGTCGCTCGCCGAGTAGGACACCGCGTGCCGGCCCCGCGCCGGCCACCGGACACGATGCAACGACAGCGGGGCGGCCCCCAAGGAGGCCGCCCCGCTGCTTGTTTCCGGGTTCGCGCGCCGGGTCGAGGATTCGCCGCGCGGGGGACGGCGGGCTGTCCGGGGCGTCCCGGGTCCCGCGGCCGCTTCGCCCCGCCGGCTCAGGCCGGCAGCGTCCACTTGCTCCAGAGGAGCGCGCACTTGTCCTCGGCCGTCCCGGGCTGCTGGTAGTAGACGGTAAGCAGGCTCCCGTCGCCGAGTTCCACCGTCGCCGGGTAGCCGAGATCCGACGTCGGCCCGTCGTCGCGGAGCACGTACTCCGTCCAGGTCGCCCCCTCGTCCCGGCTGATCACCACGCGCTCGCCGAAGGGCTCGATCCGCCGGCCGAAGGAGCAGACAAGCGCTCCCGACGAATGCCGCAAAAGGTGCGGCGGCGCGCCGTGAAAGCCGAGCGGCTCCGGGTCGCTCCAGGTGCGGCCGCCGTCGTCCGAGACGCTCTGCACCAGGCTGAACTGGACGTAGCCCGCGGCCGTCACGTCGGTCTCGCCGCGCGACTGCAGCCGCACGTGCGCCAGCAGCCGTCCCCCGGGCAGCTCCACCAGGTGCGGCTCGTGGTAGTTTCCCTCGTAGGTCCCCGGCAGGAGCGGCACGGTTCCGCGCGCCTCCCAGGTCCGGCCGTCGGCGCTTGCCCAGGCGCGGACGGGGGCTTCGCCGGTGTTGAGCTGCGCCATGTCACCGTCGAAGCTCTTCCCCAGGCAGACGAGCGACCCGTCGGCCAGCCGCGCCGGCCCATGCGGGGGCGGCAGGAACGGCACACGGTACGCCTCGCCCCAGCTGTCGCCGCCGTCCTCCGAGATCCGCATCCAGGAGCCGAGGAAACGCGGGGCGTTCTCGTCGGTCATCCAGCGCAGCCCCGGCTCCACGTCCTCCAGCCAGCCCGGCCTCTCCGAGCAGCCGGCGACGTAGTTCCGCGTGTCGCTGGTGAACCAGCCCGCCAGCACCCGCCCGCCCCCGAGCGCCACCACCGAGGCGTCCCGGTCGTCGAACGGGCTGTCGCGGATCACCCGCGGCGCGCTCCAGGTCGCCCCGTCGTCGGTGCTCTTGCAGATCACCGTCCGCCCGTAGGGGCAGATGTGGTGGCAGCGCATGCCCGACGTCGCCGCCAGCAGCGTCCCGTCCTCCAGCCGGCAGACCGTCCCCCAGCCGTAGTAGCCATAGCGGGCCTTCGGGTCGCTCACCACCACCCCGTGGACCGCGTCCAACGCTTGCGCACACATCGCTTGTCTCCTGTCTGTCGAATCGGAACGCACGCCGCGCCCCGCACATGGTCCCACACATCGCAGGAATCGATTCCGCGTCCCCGGGGCCGCCCCCGGAAAGCGGCTCAGTCGCCGGCCCCGGCAAAGCGGTACGCATACAGGTCCGCGTCGCGCAGCACGAAGCGCAGGCGCACCGGCTTGCCGGCCAGCGTGCGCACGTCCGTCCCGTGCTTCCACTGCGCCTGGCCGGCGATGCGGTTGCCGAAGATGTCCACGGCCTCGCGCAGGGTGTACCCGGGGAGGGGCCTGTTCCGTACGTCGCGGATCTCGACGCGCAGGCTGCCCGCGGCGCTGGTGGCGTAGTTGAGCTCGAGCGCGTCGCCGGTGAAGGTGAGCGGTTTGGTCAGGAGCTCGCCCCCCAGCAGCGGCGCGCGGACGCTGGCGAACCCGTCCAGGCGCAGGCTGTAACGGCGGACCCGGCTCTCCTTCTGGGCGTAGCACTCGTCGATGTAGATGGAGAGTTCCGTCTCGCCGGTCTGGAGGACGCCGTCGGTCGGGTAGTTGCACCGCCCGGTCCAGTGCTTGTCGCCGATGGGCGGCTTGACGAGCGCCTCCAGGAAGGTGCGGTCGTACCAGGCGTTCCCCGGCCGCGCCGTCATGAAGCAGGCGTCCGAGCAGCAATCGAGCTGCGACTCCGAGGCGCCGGTGGCCTTGCCCGCCTCCGGGGTGAGCGCCGGCCGCTTGCCCAGGAAGCGGGCCGGAAGCGCCATGTAGATGTGCGGCGCGCGGAAGTACGGCCGCGTCTGGTTGATGTAGAACTGCTCGAGCGGCGCCGGCCCGTCGCCGTGGCGATAGGTCATCAGCTCCCCCGGCTCCCAGTGGAGAAAGTCCTCGCTCACCGCCCGCTTGATGCGCCGGGCCATGGGACCGCACGTGGTCGGGCCGAAAGCGGTTTCCTCGCCCGTCAGGCCGTCGAAGGTGCGGTAGTACGCGACGTACCTGCCTTCGGCCTCGCTCCAGAAACCCACGTTCTGGCTGTCGAAAGCGCCGTCGGTGATGATGGGCTTCTTGTGGAGCCGCCGCCACTGGATTCCGTCGGCGGAGGCGTAGGCGAAGAGGGCGGTGCCCCATTTGTTCTCGCCCTCTCCCTTCTTGCACCTGCCGAGGCCGAAGGCGAGGAAGCGCTGCCCTTTCGGCGCGCCGGGGCGGGTGTTGAGGAACGGGGCGAAAGAGTGGGTCAGGTTGTCTTCCGAGCCGTTGCCGCCGGTGAGGATGATGTTGTTCTTCTTGCTGCCCTTCCACGCGTGGAGGCCCAGGTTCGGCCGCTTGAAACGGACGCCGTCGCTGCTCTCGGCCACGCAGTAGACGGCCGGGCCGTCCGTGCCTGGCCAGCCGCGGTAGTAGTACAGCACCCGGTCTCCGTCCCGGATCACCGTCCCGTACCCGCAGAACCGCCCTTCCCACGGCTGGTTCCGGCGGAGCGCCAGTTCCTGCGGTTGCGGTTCGTGCTGGTGCAGGTAGGCTTTCTTGAGCTTGTCCACGAGCAGGTGATCGACAAAGAGTTCACGTCGCGAGCCGATGTCTGTCGGCGAAGCCATCGTCGGATTCCTTTGTGCCTGCGGAAACGCGCATTCGGTCCACGTCCACGGGTACCGCCTGTTTCATGCAATGATCTCCTCCAGCCGCCACCGGACCACCGCCATGTGGTAGCGTTCGCTCGCGGTGCTGTGCGAGGTGTAGTACGCCGTGACCAGCGTCCCGTCGGCGCACGCCACCGTGGACGGATAGCCGCCGTCGCTCGCCGGCCAGCGCGCGTCCGGCGCATGCCCCGAGGCGGCCAGCCTCCGGGCGTCGCTCCACGACGCGCCGCCGTCGGCGCTCAGCCGGACGTCGATGCCGAGGAACGAGTTCTGCGGCGTCCGCACCCCACAGGCGAAGAGCAGCCGCCCGTCCTCCAGGCGCAAGAGGTGTCCCGGGTGCTGGCGCGGCCCGGAGACGGCGCCCCGTTCCGTCCAGGTGCGCCCGTGATCGGTCGAGGCAAAGAGCTCCAGGTGCTGGTCGCCCGTGGTCCGGAGCGCCGCGAGCAGCGTCCCGTCCGCGGTGACGACGGGAGTGGTTTCGGTCGCGTTCTCGTCCTGGACGGCGCCGGCGTGCCGCCAGGCGCGCGCTTCCGCATCGCTCACGAACCAGTGCGCCCCGCTCGTTCCAGCCGGGCGGTCGAACGAGTAGAGGCAGACGCCGTGCTCCCCGTCCGGCAGCGTGACGATGTCGCCGAAGGGGATCCAGGCGCCGGGAATGCTGTCCGGCACGATCACCGACCCGTCCGACGCCCAGCTCTTCCCGCCGTCTTCGGACAGGCAGACCCGGATCGGCAGCACCTCGCCCTCGTGGGGCGGGCTCGGGTCGCCCGCGGGGTTCCGCTTCGACCAGCCCGAGGCGAGGACGACCAGCCGCCCGTCGTGCGCCAGGCCCGCCGCCACGTTCATGCGGTTGGTGGTCGGCTCATGAGCCGCGGGGACGCCCCGCAACGTCCAGGTGCGACCGCCGTCGCCGCTGGCCCAGCACTCCACGTCGCCCTCCCAGAGGCCATGGCAGGGCTGGTTGAAAATGGTGGCGACAATGGCGCCGTCCGGCAGCAGCGTCAGGTTCGGCCAGGCGCAGACATTGTCGACACCGACAACGGACTCCACGGTCTTCTCCTTCCTTGCACATGCATTCCGGATCGCTTCCGGTCCTCCGCGGCGGGGCGGACACCCCGCCCTGCCACCCCGGCGGACGCGCCCCGCGTCAGCCGTTCGGATAGACATCCGCCACCCGGAGCCGCATGGCGAGGTCGAAGCGGTGCGTCGTGATCCAGAGCACGCCCGGTTCGACCTCGAAGAGGTACGGATAGCAGAGCTCCCCCTCGTCGCGGCGCGCCACGACCACCGGGTCGGTCCAGCTCTTCCCGTCGTCCTCGGAAAAGCGCAGCGACAGCTCGCCGCGGGAGTTCTTGGCCGGCGTGGCCGACCAGATGTTGTCCCCGCCCTTCAACGGCGCCTCGCCGCCGACCGGGTCGGGCTGGTTGTACGCCAGCACCAGGGCGCCGCTCTCCAGCCGGTGGAACATCCCCGGCGTGGTGGCGGCCGGCACGGGCGTGGGGCCGTAGGGGTGCCAGTGGTCGCCCTCGTCGGTCGACTCGGCGCGCCAGAAGCAGCCCCAGTTGGTCCGGATGTACTTCAGGAGCCGCCCGTCCCCGAGTTCCGTCAGCGTCGCCTCGGTCATCCCGCCGTGGTGGCCGTTGCCGCCCAGGTCGATCAGGTTGCTCGGCGTCCAGGTGCGCCCGTCGTCGTCGGAGGCGTAGGTCATCACCCCGTGGCGGCCGGGCCCGGAGATGGCCTTCATCGTGGTGAAGACAATGCGACCGGTCCGGGTCTGGAGAATGTCCCGGGTCGCGCCGGTCCACTCGGGGTGGAGCGTCTGGACATCGGTCCAGGTGCGCCCCCCGTCGCGGCTGCGCAGAACCACCGTCGGCAGGCGCGCGCCCGGCATGTCGTGCGTGGCGCTGTCCCAGGTCCAGCGGCGGGCGGCGAAGTTGGCCGCCGCCAGGATCACCGTGCCCTCCCGCGTGCAGAAGAACGCCCCGGTGTCCGCCGGCTCCACCCCTTCCACCCCGAGGTCCCAGGCCTCCCACGTCGCGCCCTCGTCGGTGCTGCGGTGGAGCCGTCCCCCCGCCCAGGTCTGGATGCTCGCGCCGGCGATGGCCAGGATGCTCCCGTCCGGAAGGCGCACGAACGGCCCCACCGGGCATCCGGGCAGGAACGCCGCCCGGTCGTGAATGCAGATGCCGTGTTCGCCCTGCTGGTTGACCGCCGCCAACCCCTTCTCTGCTGCCGCCTGCATGACACTCTCCTTTGTCGTTTCTGAAATCGGGCTTCCCCACGGAAGCGCCGCTTCCGTTCAGCCTTTCCAGTCCCACCGGCCCGGCGCGGCGCTGCGTTCCGCCGCTGCCCCGGGAGACGGGTTCGCTACCTTTCCAGGTCCAGGGGGCCGAAGCCGCAGAGCCCCGGCTGCGCCTCCGCGTCGGGATTGAGCAGGCGCACCTGCCCGTCGCCCAGGCGTTCGGCCTCCTCCCGCAGCGACGTGAAGAGCCGCGCACGTTCCCCGGCGCAGACGGGATCGTCGAAGCGGTTGCGCAGCTCCGCCGGGTCGGTCGCCAGGTCGTAGAGCTCGTTGCGGTCCGACGGGCTCCAGACCAGCTTCCACCGTCCGTCGGTCACCATGCGCGACGAGTAGTGCCCGTACCAGTCGCCGTGGTACTCGGCATAGTGGACCGTGCGCGGCCAGGGGGCGCTGTCCCGCAGAAGCGGCGCCAGCGACGCGCCGTGGAGCGGCCGGCCCAGCATCTCCGCCGACGGCTCGCCGCCCAGGACGTGCAGGCAGGTCGCGGTCAGGTCCATCAGCGTCACCGGCTCCCGCGTCAGCCGCCGCCCGCCCGCGCCGCCGGGCGGCCGGATGATGAGCGGGATCCGGTAGATCTCGTCGTACATGTAGCTGCCCTTGCTCAGAAATCCGTGCGCCCCCGCCATGTCCCCGTGATCGGCGGTGAAGACGATCCAGGTCTTCTCGTAGAGCCCTTCCTCCTTGAGCGCCTCCACCACCCGGCCCACCTGTTCGTCGATGAGCTCGATGTAGGCGTACATGCAGGCCAGGCCCTCGCGGAGCACGCGGTCGTCCTCCGCGTGGTGTCCGTGCCCGTCCGGGACCGCCGCGCGCAGACGCAGCTTGCGCTGGGCCACCGGCTTGTCTTCGAAGCGGTCGTTCCGGTTGGCCGGGAGCGCAATCGTCTCCGGGTCGTGCCGCAGCCCCCACGCCTCCGGCAGCATCCACGGCGAATGCGGTCCCGGAAACGCGCAGAAAAGGAGAAACGGCCGGGTGCGGTCCCGCCGGCGCAGAAAGTCCGCGCTGTAGCGCGCCGCCACCACGTCGGGAAAGGCCTCCAGGTCCACGTCCAGCAGCCCCGCCGTGCCGGCGCAGAGCGGCGTGGTCAGCCGACCCAGGGACGGGTTCGGATGCCAGTGGCTGCTGCGGCCGAAGGGGTACCGGTCGGCGTCGGCGGCCATGGTGTGGTCGAACCGGGACCCGAACAGGTCTTCCGCCGGCCCGATGTGCCACTTCCCGAAGTACGCGGTTTCGCACGCCCCGGTCTCCGCCGCCCAGTCCTGGATCATCGGCTGGTCCGGGCGCAGGTGATGGCAATAGGAATACGAGGGGGTGGAGTTGTTGAACATGTGGTGACAGTGGGGATAGACGCCCGTCATCAGGCTTGCGCGCGCGGGCGAACAGATGGCGGTCGGCGTGTACGCCTGCTCGAAGACCGCCCCCTCCCGCGCCAGCGCGTCCAGGTGCGGCGTGCGCACCGCCTCTCCCCCGTAGGCCGACAGCAGCCCGGCCTGCAACTGGTCGCAGAAAAACACCAGCACGTGTTCCGGTCCGTCGCCGGACATGGTCCTCCCTTTCTCCGTAACAGAATATGTTTCCATCTCTTACGCCACCGGCACAGTCGGCCCGGAGGCCGTCCTCGGGGCGCGCCGTGGCATGGGCTTCCAGCCCATGATTTCACGGCCAGGATGGCCTTGCCACCGCTCAGCTGAACCGTATTGGCCCTACGCCGCGGCCGGTTGCAGCGCCGCCGCCGGCTCGTCGCGCCGTCCCCAGCGCATCCAGTAGACGTATCCGCCCAGTCCCACCGCAATGTAGGCCAGCGCCAGGCCCGTCATGGCCCCGCGCAGCCACTCGGCCCCGCCCCGCTCGGCCAGGACGCCGGCGCCGGCCGTCAGGCCGCTGCGCAAGAGGTGCGTCAGCGCCTGCGCCGCCGCGAACGCAATCCCGAACCGGGCCCGGTCGCGCGTCCCCAGCGCCCCCAGGAACGCCGGCAGCTCCGCCGACCAGAGGAACGCGCCGCCCACATACCCCGCCGCCGCCCAGATCGCCGCGTCCGCCTGCGTCGTCAGCGCCAGCACCGTCCCGCCCAGAATCCCCGGCGCCACCAGGAGCAACGTCTTCCCGACACGATCCGGGACGAACGCCAAAAGCGAACGGCTCACCAAATACGACAACCCGAACCCGGAGAGGGCCAGCCCCGGCGCCGCCAGCGGCGTCGCAAACGCGTCGCTCTCCAGGAATCGCGGCATCCAGACGAAGAGCGTGCTGTCCACCGCGCCGTGCATCGCCATGAGCAGGATCAGCCACAGCACCGGCGCCGGGAACGAGAGCATCCGCCGCAGCGGCGCCGCGTCGGCGGGGCGCGGCCGGCGCGGCGCGCCGCGCATCCGGTACTGCCCGCTCGCGACCAGCAGCGCCACCGCCAGCAGCCCGAACGGCAGGTGCGCCACCTCGAAGAAGCCGACGCCGTCGACATGCCGCATCAGCCACAGCGCGCCCTCGCCCAGCGCCGGCAGGAGAATGCCCGCCCCGCCCTGAAACGCCAGGTTCATGGCCAGCACGCGCCGCCGGTTGCGCGGAAAGAGCCGCGACAGGTACGCCGACGAGGCAATGAAGAGCGGGCCCTGCGCCGCTCCCGTCACCAGCAGCCCCAGCAGAAAGAGCCGCCAGTCCGGCCCCGCCAGCGCCAGGATGCCCGATCCGACCGCGGTCAACTGCAGCGCGATCCGAATGAGCACCACCGGGTTCCAGCGCGTCAGCAGCACCCCGCTCGCCAGCGCCGCCGCCACCGCCGACAGCGCCGGCGCACTGAAGAGCAGCCCGAACCGCTCGTCCCCGATGCCGAGGTACCCCTGCAGGTCGCTCCGCAATACCGGCAGCACCCGCGTGGAGAGCGCCAGCGCCACCAGCGCCGCCGTGCCGACCGCGTACCACCAGTGCCGCCGGCGCCGCGGCGAGGCGCGGCGCGGTCCATCCGTCGTCATGCGTTTTCTCCGTTTGTCCCGTCCGGCCAGCGCATGTACTGCAGCGTGTGCCGGCGGAGCTGTTCCAGAAAGCCTTCCGTGTCCCCGGCTTCGAGCGCATCGACCAGCTTGCCGTGCTGCGCCAGCCAGACGGGGACGTATGCCGGGTCGCCCGCGAACCGGCTGGTGGTCGCCTGGGCGCGGAAGAGGGGGCCGTAAAGGTGGGCGAAGAGGCCGGCAAGAGGGTTGCCCGCCGCCTGGACGAGCAGCGTGTGGAAGCGGATTTCTGCCGAAAACAGGTCCACCGCCGCCGGATCCGCCGCCGCGACCCCGTCCAGGACGTCCCGGAGCGCGCGCAACCCGTCGTCATCCATGCGCGCGGCTGTCAGCGGGCCGAAACCCCACTCCAGCGCGGCGCGGAACTCCAGCACGTCGCGGTACCGGTCATCGTTGTGAAACTCGTGGGCAAAGTAGTGCCGCAGCCCCAGCAAGACCGGGTCGCGGACGATGCGGATGCCGCCCTTGCGGCGTTGCTCGATGATGCCGAGCACCTTGAGCGTCGTCAGCGCCTCGCGCACCGAGGAGCGCCCGACCCCGACCGCTTCCGCGATCTCCTGCTCCCGCGGCAGGCCGTCGCCAACCCCGAGGCCGTCGGTGTCGATCCGCGCTTCGATCCAGGCCAACACCCGCCCGGCCGCCGTTTCCTGCATCCTGCGCACTCCCGCTCGTTGCTTCTGTCCGGTTTCCGGGCATTCCGTCGCCGCTTTTTATGTCTGACATAAAAAGCACGGGTAGTGTACCCCGGTTGCGGCTTAGCACAAGGGAAATTCGATCTTTTTTCAGTTTTCAGGCCCGACCCGGCGAGAGGCCGCCGTCTGCCGGACCGGCCCCGCGTGTGCAGGGAGCGGGCGCACCATGGCAACCAGCCCTTTGGGATGGCGTTCCCCCTGCAGCGCACTTCAGGAGGAAAAGGAGGGGACGCGGGCAGCGCGCGGAATGGGGGAGGCAGGCGGGCTGGGGGGGGTGTGCGTCAGATTCCCCGACGGGTACGCGGGCAATCACGCAGAGGCTACGGTTCGATTTTTGCCCTGCTCTTTCGCCCGGTAGAGCGCCTGGTCGGCGATGCTCACCAGATCCTCTGCATCGCCCGTTGTCGAAGAACTCATCGCCACGCCCAGGCTCACGGTCAGGAACGTCTGGCCGATGGAGATGTTCGCTGCGTGACCGCGAATCCGTTCCGCGATTTCGATCGCTTCGGCGCGTTCGGTCATCGGCAGGATGATGGCGAATTCCTCGCCGCCGTAGCGGCTGCAGATATCCGACTCCCGGGTTGCGCTTCGGATGGCCCCGGCCAACTCCTGCAGTATCCGGTCGCCCGCCGGATGCCCCCAGCGGTCGTTGACCTGCTTGAAATTGTCAATATCCAGCAGAATCAGGGAGACCGTGGTCCCATGTCGCAGAAAGCGCTTGATCTCCAGATCGAGGAACTCCTGGAAGCTGGAATGATTGAACAGGCCCGTCAGCCCGTCGCGCATGGACTGATTGACGATTTCGGCGATATGCCCCTCGGTCACCAGCGTCGGCAGCCGCACCTCCTCGGTGATGTTGGTCAGGTAATCCAGCGTCGCGACGACGACCTGGACGTTTCGTCCCAGCAGGTCCGACAGCTCGCACTTGTGCCGCAGCATTTCTTTCCAGAGGACGGGCGCTTCCTCGGGCGCGAAAAACTGGTGCGTAATCGCATAGAGAAGATCCGAGTAGAAGAGATCGCCCCGGCTTTCGAGGAGCGACGCCAACTCCTTCTCTTCCTTCCCGGTCAGCGGCCTGTCGCCGGCATATGCGGACACCAGATCCACTGACAGTGCGTCATGCAGCGTGATCCCGCGCAGGCGGGAGGCCGCATCCTCCGGGGGGCCGGTTTCGCCGTGCCGTTTCTGTTCCATTCGGATTTCTTCTCCAGGCGGTGACCGGGCCAAGCCTATCCGGCTTCCGGGAGAAGCGCAACCATGGGGGTTCGGGTCTGGATTCGCGCCACCGACATGGTCTTCCCCATGGACCGGCCGGGGATTGGGCATTTGGTTCTTGCACTGTCCGCGGCAAACCTGTACGCTCGCCGTTCCTCCCGGAGCAATGCAGAGGTTCGGGATGATGACCGGACCGCATTCGACGCCGGCACATGGCGGCGATCGGCAGGGAGCAGCCACAGCCAACTGACTCACATTACGCGACCTCGCGTTTTCGCCCTGCGGTCTTTTCTGGACCGCGTGGTTCCAAACACCATGGCGGCGCGAGCAGCGTGCCACCCGATCCCGCCCGGTTCGTCCGGACAGGCAGGTGCGCCATTTCGACACAGGAAAGCGAGTGCATGGAGCGTTTCGGCGATTCGACGATACGCGAACCGTCGCGGCAGGCGGCTCCGGCCGCCGTCCACACCGCACCCACACCGATTGAGGCGCGGACCCTTCCGGCACGTCCGCCGGGGCGGGACCGTCTGGGCGGCGCCCAGGAGACCGCATCACTCAGCCCAGTCGAAGCGATAAGGGCCCCCTCTCTTGCCTAGCTCTGCTTCTCCGCCCGCTGACAGACCGGGGGGCGCCTCACCAGGCGACGCCCGGAAAGCCGCCATCCCTCGCGACGGCGGCGCCCACCCCCATTCCGAACCGCTGCGCATCGGTGACCTGACCGCGTCGATTCCGCTTGTGCAGGGGGGGATGGGAGTCGGGATCTCTCTTGCCGGCCTGGCTTCCGCCGTTGCGGAAGAAGGGGGCATTGGCGTGATTTCGAGCGTGGCCATCGGGATGCTGGAAGCGGATTTTTACGCAAGCCCGCTGAAAGCCAACGTGCGAGCCCTGCGCAGCGAGATTCAAAAGGCGCGTGAACGGACCAGGGGGATCATCGGCGTCAATATCATGGTCGCGGTCTCGGACATGGCGCAACTGGTCAACGCCGCGGTCGAGGAAGGCGCGGACGTCATCTTTTCCGGGGCGGGCCTGCCCATGCAGCTGCCGGAAATGGTCCCTCCGAAGGCGAAGACGAAGCTGGTGCCGATTGTCTCCTCCGCGCGCGCTGCCGCGCTCCTCTGTCGTCGCTGGAAGAGCCGCTACGGCCGGCATCCGGACGCCTTTGTCGTCGAAGGGCCGCAGGCCGGCGGACACCTGGGGTTCACCCCCGAGCAGGTCGGCGACCCCGCGTTCCGGCTCGAGTCCCTGGTCGTGCAGACCCTGGAGGCCATCAAGCCTTTCGAAACGCACTACCGGGTCACGATCCCGGTGATTGCCGGCGGCGGAATCTATACCGGGCATGACATTCGCCGCTACATGGAGCTGGGCTGCGCCGGCGTTCAGATGGGGACCCGCTTTGTCGTGACGCACGAGTGCGACGCCTCACCGGCCTTCAAGCATGCCTATCTGCAGTGTACGGAAGCGGATCTGATTCTGATTCAAAGCCCTGTCGGCATGCCCGGGCGTGCAATTCAGAATCCGTTTCTGAAAGCGGTCTCTCGCGGAGAACACGCACCCGTCAGCTGCCCCCTGCGGTGCATCCTCTCCTGCCCCGGGAAGAAAGCTCCCTACTGCATCGCCAACGCGCTCTTGAATGCGCACCGCGGTGTGCTCTCGGAGGGATTTGCCTTTGCGGGGGCCAACGCCTATCGCACGGAACAGATCTGCTCCGTCAAAGAACTGATCGCCGAATTGATGCAGGACCTGCACGGCTGACCCCTCCGGCCCCGGAAATGCCTCAGGACGCGGGGCGCGCCGGCCGGATGCGCTTGCGTTTCCAATCGCGCAGCACGTCGCGCAACACATCCCCGGCAGCGGGGTCGCTGGCGCGGCGCTCTTGCAGATAGCGCAGGTCGTCCGGGTTTTCCATCGCGCCCAGCGCCTGGTAGAGTTCACGCCGGACCGCGTCGGGCTGCCCCGGGGCTTCCAGCGCCGCCTTGACCCACGGGCGGGCGGCATCGTCCCCGGCCAGCCCCGCCAGCAACGCCCCGTAATAGCGAATCTCCGGATCCGATTGGGTCAGGCAACGTTGCAGCAGCGGCAGCGGAGCCCCTGCCTGGGGCACAACCGGTTCCGCCGTTCGCAGGTACATCGCATGCCGGTGCAACCCCACCGCGGTCAGCGTTTCGTTGTCCGGCAGCGGCCGCGCCTCCGGCCACCGCCCCGTCCGGAGAAAATGGCTGTACTGCACCCGGTTCTCGGGCGTGTCCTCCAGGAAGGCGTAGTGGCGCATCCGGCGCCCGCCCAGGGACGTATCCATGGCGCGGTTCCAGTAGGGCGGCGCGGACAATCCCGCCAGGGCTCCTGCGTCCCCGCTGACGTTCCGGTTGATCTTGTCATGGGCCGAATGCAGATTCAGAAGCGCGTCGCAGCGTTGCCTGAGCATGCGAAGGTCAACAGCCGGATCGTGGGGCGTGCCCAGAAAGAGGACGTGCCGCAGGCGCAGCGGAGAGCCGCCGGCGTCGAGATGCAGCGCCATCTTGTTGACCACAATCGTCCCGGCGCTGTGCGCCACCACATCGATCCGCAGGTCACCGCCGTTGCTGCCCGACACCGCCTCGCAGAAGGCCGCCAGCGTTCCGGCCGCCTGCGCCGTCGCGAGGGGCGCGGCCATGCGCCGGGCCGGATCGTACTGCCCCCAATGATGGAAGACCGCGACATCGGCCCGGGTCCGCAGACGCAAGTGCGACAGAAACCGGCCCTGCGCGTCCAGATCCCCGCTGCTGACGCCCGGCACCAGGATCAGCAGGCGCCCGACGCGGCCCAGCGAGCGAACCTGCCCGCCGTCCGGCGTACTGCGCAGAAGATAGACACCGGTTCCCACGGATTCGATGGCCGGACCCGACGGCTCCGCCAGCGGAAGGGGAAGCCGGCATCCCGCGGACACCGCCACCAGGGCGACCAGGAAGAGTGGAACCCGGAAGATCTGACGGAATGCGTTCACCGTGCCTCCTGTCCCGTTCGTGCGCATGCGTCCATTATGCGCCGCAGAAAACCGCCGCCAAAGCATTTCCGGGCATTGCCCGCGCCGACCGACTGCTGCGGACAAGAGCCGGGGGGCCGCCGTTTCCGTCGTCCCGGTTGACGGGCCCCGGCAATGGCTGTGCGCACTGCTCCCTTCCGCCACCGCCCGATCCGACGGTTCGCATGCCCGTCGGGGAGCCGCACCGCCCGGGGCAGGCGTGCGTATCGCCGGCGCGGGCGCAGGCCTGCCCGACCGCCAACGCCGCCCGCTGGAGGTATATGAAGAAGGGCTTCTCGAAGATGCTTCCTGCACGCGACCCGGAAATCCGGGTTGTCCCTGTTGTCCAGCGGGACGGGACAGGGCGGCATTCGGACAAAGTTGACGTTTTTTCGGTTTTCAGAGGAAAGTTGGGATTGACAGAACGGGGCCGCGGCTTACCATGGGGCGTTCCGCCGATTGCGATCCCGCGACCGGCTACCGGTTCCGGGCCGTACGCCGGGGCCGACACGACGAAACGAGGGGTGACGGACGGTCGGATGGTCGAACGCGACGAAGGACCGCCAACGACCCCCGGATCCGCGCCTGACAACGACGAGGAGAACGCCCGCACCACCGGCGAACGCCACGAGCTGTACGAAGCGCTGCGGCTGGTGGGTACGGTGGGGTTGACGGTGGCACTGGCCATCGTGGGGTGCTTCCTGCTGGGACTGTATGCAAGCCGGACCTTCGGCGGCGGCATCTGGCCCGTGGTGGGCGGTACCCTGACCGGGGTCTTCCTGGCGTTCGCCTGGGTATACCGCACCTTTGCGCGGTATGCGAACCGACTCCCGCCGGCGCCGACCAGGGCGCCCGAGACGAAAGACCGCTGACGCCAATGGACGCCTTTCTCCGCTACCAGCGAACGCTATTCCTTGTCATTGCCGTACTTACGGCAGGCGGGGCGGCGGCGCTGTATGCGGCACTGCCGGAGAGCCCGTCGTATGCGCTCGGCTTTCTGGCCGGGGGTGCGGCCGGGCTGGTGGTCTTTCGCATGCGCGCGCTGCAAGTGGTCCGCCTGCCGCAGCTTCCGGAGAGTGAGTGGAGCAAGGCGGCCCTGCGGAGCAACCTGATCAGCCTCGGCATCCTCGGCGGGGTCGCGGTGGCGGCGCTGGCGATCGAGACGCTGGACGTTTTTGCCGCCCTCGGCGGGATGGTGCTGGAACGAATTGTGCTGATTCTCGACGGATTCCTGCGGCCCGGCGCACTGTCCGAATCCCGGACAGGCCCCGAGGCAGACCCTGGCGCCACGGCGGGAGAACAGCTTTGACACGGATGCGGATGGCCTGCGGGCTTTTGATGTTCGCGACGATTGGCCTGCTGTCCGGGCAGGCGCTGGGCGCGGACATTGAGCGCGAACTGCCGGTGCAGATCGGCGGGTTCTACTTCAATCACAACACGGTGCTGATGTGCTTCGTGGTGGCGGTGCTCATCTGCGTGCTGGCGTGGCTCGCGGTCCGCGCGCTGCAGGAGAAGCCCGGCCGCGGCCAGGCGCTCTTCGAGATGGTCTTCAGCGCCTTCGACGACCTGGTCCGCCAGTCCATCGGCGAGCGGACCGGCCGGAAGTATCTGCCCTGGATCGGGAGCCTGTTCCTGTTCCTGTGGGTCTGCAACATGATCGGGATGCTGCCGATCCACCACAGCTTCCTGGGCGGGGAGCGGTGGAACGACTACAACCACAACGGCCTGTACGATCCGCACGAATTCGACAAGAGCTACGACACCGACGGCGACGGGGTGCACGACCCCGGCATCTATCTGCCGGCGTTCGAGGAGCCGACCGCGGACTACAACGTCCCGCTGGCGATGGCGCTCCTGTTCGTGCTGGGCATCGGCCACGGCGGGCACATCCGCAAGCACGGGCTGGGGGGGTACGTGAAGGGCTATTTCGACCCCGGCGGCTTCATGGGGGTGGTGATGTTTCCCCTCAACGTGGTGGGCAAGATCGCGGAGCTGGTGTCGATCAGCTTTCGTCTCTTCGGCAACATTTTCGGCGGGGTGGTGATCATCATCGTGGTGAGCGGCCTGTTGCACCACCTGGTCCTGCCGGTGGGGCTGCTGGGCTTCTTCGGCGTCTTCGTCGGCACGGTGCAGGCGTTCGTCTTCACGATGCTGGCGCTGACCTACATCAGCCTCGGCGTCGCCGAAGAGGAAGAAGAAGCGGCCTGACCCCGGCCACGAACGCACGCGCCGCCCCCGCCGGGGCCGCGGCGCGCAGGAAGGTGAAGGAACGCACATGAGCATCGCCGTCATTGCAGCGCTTCTCGGCGCCGGCATCTGCATGGGCTTCGGCTCGCTCTCCAACGGGGCGGGCATCGGCTATGTCGCCAACGGGGCGCTGCGGGGCTGGGTCCGCCAGCCGCACATCACGCCGGCGACCTTCCGGATGATGCTGATCGGCCAGGCCGGCGCCTCGACGCCCAGCATCTTCGCGCTGGTGGTGGCGGTGGTGCTGATCTTCAAGATGGCGAACGTAAGCTCGCTGCCGAACCCGGACTCCTGGACGCAGGCGGCGGCCTTCCTGGCCACCGGCCTCTGCCTGGGGCTCGGCTCGGTCGGGGCCGGCTTCGGCTGCGGCCTGGTGGGCAGCGAAGCGGTGGAGGCAAGCACCCGGACGCCCCGACAGTCGGGGCCCATCCTCCTCTACATGCTGGTGGCCCAGGCGTGGTGCCAGACGCCGAACATCCTGGCGCTGGTGGTGGGGCTCATCCTCATGTTCGGCAACTACGGCGCCGGCGTGGGCCCGGAAGCGGTGGGCGGCGTCGGCCGGCTGCTGGCGGTGGGGCTCTGCATGGGCGCGGGCGCGATCGGCCCGGCGGTGGGCATCGGCTTTGTGGGCGGGAAGTTCACCCGCTCGCTGGCGGACTGCCCGCGCCACGCCGACCAGCTCCGGAACACGTTTTTCGTGGGGGCGGCGGTCTCGGAATCGACGACGATCTACGCCTTCGTGGTGGCGCTTCTTCTTATCTTTCAGTAGGACACGACAGCGGGAGCACCCCGCATTCCTGGTTTTTGTCCAGTCCCGAGACCGCCCGGTGCGGCCGGGCACGCACGGCGAAGGAGAGAGCAGATGGACCCGGAAATGGCGAATGCGATCAAGGAACTCGGACCGCAGATCATCAAGGCGTCGTCGCTGGTCGGCGCCGGCATCTGCATGGGCTTCGGCGCCATCGGCCCCGGCGTGGGTGAAGGCTTCGCGGCCGGCAAGGCCTGCGAGGGCATCAGCCGCCGCCCGGAAGAGTACAGCAACCTCTTCCGCACCATGCTGATCGGCCAGGCGGTTTCGGAGTCGACGGGCATCTACTCGCTCGTCATCGCGCTCATTCTCATCTTCTCGTTCTAGTCGGCAGGACGGACGGAACGGGACGGATTCGCCTGCGCCCCCGCGTCCCGCGGGGTGCGGCGCGACGGCGAAACCGGTACGGTTGGATTCGGACGGGAGCGGCATCGTGCGAAAGCTCGTGGTGCTAGTCGTACTCGTGGTCTTCGGCGCCTACTGCGTCCTGGCGCACCAGGAACGCATCTGGTACGCCGTGCCCGGCTACGAGACGGTTCAGCTCGACATCCTCGGCGGCGCGACCCCCACGCAGTGGAATGCCGAGGCCTACGGCAGCCGGCGGTATGATCGACTGAACGAACTCGCCCGACGCGGTCTGCAACCGGCGGAGATCCCCCCCGCGGCGCAGGGCCTGGGCCTCGCGCCCGACCGGCCGCTGCAGCGGGAGGACTACGAGGCGCTGGTCGCCGCCGGGGTGACCGAACTGCCCGTGCGCGACCCCGCCCGCATCGCTGCCTTCGCCGACAAGCGCCTCCACGCCCGCCAGAACATGACGACGGCGGAGGGCGAGGTGGTCGTGACCGAAGGCGCCGAACTCGACAAGGCCGCCATCGACCGGCTGCTCGCCGCCGGACTCGACCGCGTCGCCGTGGTCGGCAGCGGGGATGTGGTGGGTTTCAACGCCACGGTCTTCCTGGTCGTGCTCATCTTCGTCGGCATGACCGTGGCGCTGATGGACATTTTCTGGGACCCGATGACCGCGCTCATCGACCGCCGTACCGCCGAGATCCGCGAAGGCGCCCAGTGCCTGCGCACCAACCGCCTGGAGCGCGAACGCATCGAGCGCGAACGCGAGGACGGCCTGCGCGAGGTCCACCAGGATTACCAGACCCGCCTGCGCGCCGCGCGGCAGAAGACCTTTGCCGAGGTCGACGCCATGGTCGACAAGGCGACGAACGAACTGAAGGGACAGCGCGAACAGACCGCCCGCGAACGCCGCAAGGCGCTCGCCGAGGCCGAAGAGCAGCTCCGCGCCGAGACGCCCGCCCTCGCACGCGAGGCGCTGGGCCACCTGCGCAGCCAGGAAGGATAACGCCGCATGTCCGACCCGACCGCCGCCCCCACGGCCGCCACCCCACCGGTGGCCGACGAGACCGCCCCCGCCGCCTCCGGCCGGCACAAGGCGCTGGGGATCCGCCTGCTGAAGGGCTATGCCGCCGTCTACGCGGTGCTGATCGTGCTCTACTTCGTCCACGTCTTCACCGGCGAGCAGGCGGTGAGCGTCGGCGCGCTGGAAGAGGGCATGCGGGCCTGGGACACCATCGTCTTCGAGACGCCCGAGGGCGCGCGCGTGGAGGTGGACCCCGGCGAGGCGGTCTCGGACCACGTGGCCGCGATGGCCGGACGGGTGTTCGGCCCCGACGGGCAGGAGCCCTTCGACGTCACGGTCTACAAGGAGGGGGCGATCCACGCCATCCCGTTCCAGTACGTGCTCGGCATCTGGAACTTCCTGGGGCTGGCGCTCTTCCTCTACACCGCGGTCGGGGACATGCTGCCGCAGATGCTGGACGCGCACCGACGGCAGGTGGAGGAGGAGATCCGCGCCGCCCGCGAAGCCATCGACGAGGCGAAGGCGCTCCAGCGCCGCGGCGAGGAGGTCCGCGCCGAACTGGACGCCGAACGCAAGCGCCTCCGCGAACAGGCCGAAACAGAAGCCCGCGAAGAACACGAGCGCACGCTGCAGCGCACCCGCGACGACATTGAACGCATGCGGGCCGCCCACGAGCGGCAACTGGCCGCCGAACTGGAGGCGACCGTCGAGCGCCTGCGCGCCCGGGTGGCGCGCGATGCCGTCCGCCTGGCGCGTGAGGAACTGGCCGGCGGGGTGGACGCCGGCGAACAGGAGAAGCTGATCGACCGCTTCGTTCACGAGATCCGGGAAGGGCGCCTCGCATGATCGAAGACACCCTCGCCGCCCGCTACGCAGACGCGCTCATCGGCATTGCCCGCGACAAGGGCACGCTCGACCGGATCCAGGCCGAGATGGAGACGCTGGCCGACATCTTCGCCCCCGACCGCGGCGCCATCAACGTGCCGGAGCTCGGGACGCTGCTGGGGATGCCGCGCATCCCGCTGGCGGAGAAGATCCGCATCACCGATGTCATGCTGGAAGAGCTCCACTTCACCGCGGAGGTGGGGAACCTGCTCAATGTGCTGATCAAGCGCCGGCGCATCGCCCTGGTCGGACCGATCGCCGCGCAGGTGCGCCGGCGGGTCGCCGCCGCGAAGGGCATCGCCGCCGCCACGGTGGAGACGGCCCGCCCGCTCTCCGATGCGCAGCGCGAGACCCTGACCCAGGCGCTGGCGCAGGCGGTGGGGCGCGACGTGGACCTGGCCGTGCGCGACAACCCCGATCTCCTGGGCGGCGTCCGCGTCCGCATGGGCGACACCCTGATCGACGGCAGCCTGGACGGCGCCCTGGACCGCCTGGAGACGGAACTGACCAAGTCCTGACGCCGCGCCGCGGCCCGGACAGACGCAGGAAGACCAAGACGACGTTTCGACGCAGCTGACGCGTTTGCGAAGTGAGGACCCGTACGATGCAGATTCGCCCCGAGGAAGTGACCGCCGTCATCCGGCGGGAGATCGAGCAGTTCGGCGCCAAGCTGGAGATGGCCGAGGTCGGCGAGGTGCTGCAGGTCGGCGACGGCATCGCCCGCATCCACGGCCTGGACAAGGTGATGGCCGGCGAACTCCTGGAGTTTCCCGGCAACGTCTACGGCATGGCGCTCAACATCGAGGAAGAGAACGTCGGCGCGGTGCTCCTCGGCAGCGAGGTGGGCATCCAGGAGGGCCAGACCGTCAAGCGGACCGGCCGCATCGTGGAGGTGCCCGTCGGCGAGGGGATGCTCGGCCGAGTCGTCAACGCCCTCGGCGAACCCGTCGACGGCAAGGGGCCGATCGAGACGGGCGGCGAGTTCCGCCACGTCGAGCGCATCGCCCCCGGCATCGTCCAGCGCCAGCCCGTCGACGAACCGCTGCAGACCGGCCTCAAGGCCATCGACGCCATGACCCCCATCGGCCGCGGCCAGCGCGAGCTGATCATCGGCGACCGGCAGACCGGCAAGACCGCCATCGCCGTCGACACCATCCTCAACCAGAACCCCGGCTGGGACGGCGACCCGAAGAACATCGACGTCATCTGCATCTACGTCGCGATCGGGCAGAAGCGCAGTACCGTGGCGCGCATCATCGACACCCTCGACCGCAACGGCGCGCTGGGGTACACCATCGTCGTCAGCTCCACCGCCTCCGACCCCGCCACGCAGCAGTACCTCGCCCCGTACGCGGGGGTGGCGATGGGCGAGTACTTCATGGACCAGGGCCGGCACGTGCTCTGCATCTACGACGACCTCTCGAAGCACGCGTGGGCCTACCGGCAGATGTCGCTGCTTCTGCGCCGTCCGCCGGGGCGCGAGGCCTACCCCGGCGACGTCTTCTACCTCCACAGCCGCCTGCTGGAGCGCGCGGTGAAGCTGCGCGAAGACCGCGTCATCGTGCCCGAAAACACCGCCGACGGCGCGGTGACCCGCGAGATGGCCACCGACGGGAAGGTCTACGAGGGCCAGCCCGGCCTCTGGCAGCTCGAGAAGGACGGCATCCCCGACGGGCACAAGGCCGCGGTCCTGCCCGGCACGGGCGGGAGCCTGACGGCGCTGCCGATCATCGAGACGCAGGCCGGCGACGTCTCGGCCTACGTGCCGACCAACGTCATCTCCATCACCGACGGGCAGATCTACCTGGAGGGCGACCTCTTCTACCAGGGCGTCCGGCCGGCCATCAACGTCGGCATCTCGGTCAGCCGCGTCGGCGGCGCGGCGCAGATCAAGGCGATGAAGTCGGTCGCCGGGACGCTGCGCCTGGACCTGGCGCAGTACTACAGCCTCAAGGCCTTCGCCCAGTTCGGCAGCGACCTCGACCCCGCCACCCAGCGCCGCCTGGCGAAGGGCGAGCGCATGGTGGAGGTGCTCAAGCAGGGGCAGTACCGCCCGATGCCCGTCGCCGAGCAGGTGGCGGCCATCCTGGTCGGCGCGGAGGGCGTCTACGAGGAGCTGAAGGCCGAGAGCGTCGGCCGTTTCGAGCGCGAGTTCCTGGCCCACCTGCGCGAGAAACACGCCGACGTGCTGGAAGCCATCGTCGCGGACGGCAAGCTGCCCGACGAGCGCAAGCAGAAGATCGTCGAGATCGCCAACGAGTTCAAGAAGAGCTTCATCGAAGCCTGAGCGAACGGAACGCACGAGGACGCAGCATGGCCCAGACCCGCGAAATCCGGCGCCGCATCAACTCGGTGCGCAACACCCAGCAGATCACCCGCGCCATGAAGATGGTGGCGGCCGCGCGCCTGCGTCGCGCCCAGGAGCGGATGCTGGCCATGCGGCCCTACGCCGACCGCCTCGCCGGCATCCTGGCGCGGGTGGAGTACGACCTCTTCGGCGACGAGCACCCCCTCTTCCGGGACCGGCCGGAGACGAAGAAGGTGGCCACCATCGTGGTGGCCGGCGACAAGGGCCTCTGCGGGGCCTTCAACACCAACATCCTCCGCCGCGCGCGGCAGCACTTCGAGAGCATTCCGGCCGAGCACCGCGTCTACAGCATCGGCAAGCGCGCCACGAGTGCACTGCGCAAGCAGGGCCGCACCCTCGTCCACCACTACCAGGACGTCTTCGAAAAGCTGAGCTACGTCCTGGCCAACGCCATCTGCGAGGAGCTGGTGCGCGACTACCTGGCCGGCGCCATCGACGCGGCCTATGTCGTCTACAACGAATTCGTCAGCGTCATGAGCCAGACGCCCCAGGTGCGCAAGATTCTCCCCCTCGACTTCGACGCCATCCGCGACGCCCGCAAGCGCCACGAGGAGGAGATCGCCCACGACCCGGCGGCGGAGCAGGAACGGCGCGAGCAGTTCGAATTCGAACCCGACAGCGAGATGGTGATGGAGCGGCTCATCAGCCGGATGATCGCCACCGAGGTCTACCGCGCCACCCTGGAGAGCTATGCGGCCGAACTCGGCGCACGGATGACCGCCATGGACGCGGCCACCACCAACGCCGACGACATGATCGAACGGCTCACCATGGAGTACAACCGCGCCCGCCAGGCCGGCATCACCGGCGAACTGCTGGACATCGTCGGCGGCGCCGAGGGCCTGAAAGGATAGGATCGAAGCCGCCCCTGTCCGGCGGAACGCAGGGAGGACCCCCGCATGGGAGCACTTCGACAACGCGTCCGCATCCCGGCGGACCACCGGCTCCACCTGGATGTCGATGTGCCCGAGGAGGTGCCGGAAGGCGACGCGGAGGTGGTCATCCGGTTCGCCCCGGCGGAAACGCCGGCCGGATCGAGAGCATGGCGGACGCTGGCCGGTTGTCTGCGCAACGCACCGGGCCTCAAAGGAGACCCCGTCCGCCGGCAACGGAAATGGCGAGATGAGTGGGACTGAAGACCTGCTGGACACCAACGTCGTCATCGGATTCCTGACTGGGAACGAACGCGTAGTGTCCTGGTTGCAGCAGCGGGAAGGCCCATTCAGCGTCAGTGTGATCACGCGGATGGAGTTGCTCTCGTACCCGGAGATGCAGAAGGAAGAGGAACAGTATCTCCAGGCTTTTCTCGGCAATGTCCAAGTGGACATGTCGAGCGAAGAGATAGAGGAAGCCGCCATCGAATTGCGTCGCCGGCACCACCTGCGCCTGCCGGACGCCATCATCGCGGCCACCGCGACTGTACGCGGAGCCATACTGGTGACGGGAGATACGAAGCTGCATTGCTGCCGGGACTCGGGCCTGCGGGTGATTGACCCGTTTGCGGCCGCGGAGTGATCGGCGAAGCCACAGTCGGAGGCGAAACGGAATGATTCAGGCAGCGGAAGCGACCCAGACCGGAACCATCACGCAGATCATCGGGCCGGTGGTGGACGTCGAATTCGGCGTCGACACCCTCCCGGACATCTACACCGCCCTCAAGGTGATCGACGAGGAGCGCGGCATCGATCTCGTCATCGAGGTCGCGCAGCACCTCGGCGAGAACCGGGTCCGCTGCGTCGCCATGTCCGCCACCGACGGGCTGCAGCGCGGCATGCCGGTACAGAACACCGGGCAGGCCATCGCCGTCCCGGTGGGCGACGCCACCCTCGGCCGCATCCTCAATGTCGTCGGCGACCCCATCGACGAGAAGGGCCCGGTCGACGCGGCGGAGCGCTATCCCATCCACCGCCCGGCGCCCAGCTTCAACGAGCAGGAGACCGCCGCCGAGATGCTGGAGACCGGCATCAAGGTCGTCGACATGCTCCAGCCCCTGCCGAAGGGCGGCAAGATTGGCCTCTTCGGCGGCGCGGGCGTGGGCAAGACCGTGGTCATGAAGGAGCTCATCGCCTCCATCGCGCGCGAGCACGGCGGCCGGTCGGTGGTCGCCGGCGTCGGCGAGCGCACCCGCGAGGGCAACGACCTCTGGCTGGAGATGATGGAAGCGGACGTGCTGGACAAGACCGCCCTCATCTACGGCCAGATGAACGAGCCGCCCGGCGCGCGCCTGCGCGTGGCGCTGACGGGGATGACGGTGGCGGAGTACTTCCGCGACGAGCGCGGCATGGACGTGCTCCTCTTCATCGACAACATCTTCCGCTTCGTGCAGGCCGGCAGCGAGGTGTCCGCCCTCCTCGGGCGCATGCCGAGCGCGGTGGGCTACCAGCCCACCCTGGCCACCGAGATGGGCGCGCTGCAGGAGCGCATCACCTCCACGAAGAAGGGATCGGTCACCTCCATCCAGGCCATCTACGTCCCGGCCGACGACCTTACCGACCCGGCCCCGGCCACCTGCTTCAGCCACCTCGACGCGACGACGGTGCTCTCGCGCCAGATCGCCAGCCTCGGCATCTACCCGGCGGTCGATCCGCTCGACAGCACCAGCACCATCCTCGACCCGAACATCGTGGGCGAACGGCACTACGAAGTCGCGACCGAGGTCAAGGAAACGCTGCAGCGGTACAAGGACCTGCAGGACATCATCGCCATCCTCGGCATGGACGAGCTCGCCGACGAGGACAAGCTCACCGTCAACCGGGCCCGCCGCATGCAGAACTTCTTCAGCCAGCCCTTCTTCGTCGCGGAGCAGTTCACCGGCCTGCCGGGACGCTACGTGCCGATCCAGGAGACGATCGAGGGCTTCGCCGAGATCCTCGAAGGCAAGTGCGACGATCTGCCCGAAGAGGCCTTCCTCTACGTCGGCAACCTCGACGAAGCGCGCGAGAAGGCCAAGAACCTCTAGAATACGACGGCAACCCGGGAGACCCGACGTGTCCGCCAACGAACAGACGACCTTTCGCCTCACCATCCTCACGCCCGAGCGCGAGGTGTATGCCGGCGACGTCGAGCGCGTCACCGCCACCGGTCTCGGCTCCGTCTTCGAGATCCTGCCGGGGCACGAACCGCTGCTCGCGCCGCTTGAGGTAGGTCTTCTCTCCGTCCGCGAGCCCGGCGGCAGCCAGGAAAAGCTCTTCGCCCTGCATGCCGGCTTCCTGGAGGTGACCAACAACGGCGCGCTGCTGCTGGCCGACGGGGCCGAGTCGGAAAGCGACGTCGACATCGACCGTGCCCGCCGGGCCGTGCAGCGCGCCCGCGAACGCCTGGGCGGCCAGACCGATCTGCCGGAGGACTTCAACACCGACCGCGCCCGCGACGCGCTGTTGCGCGGCCTGGCCCGCATCAGCGCGGTCGAAAAAGACGCTTTCCTGTAAAGCACCCCAACCGGCAACCGCACTCTCCACCGCCGCTTCCGGGCCGCCCGGAGGCGGCGTTTTCGATCCCGTCGGCCGCGTGGACCGCCAGCGTTCCGGTGCGCGGCACAAAGGCATCCCCAGGGGCATTCAATTCTTGCCATTTCGCTCTGAACCCGGCGGGGCCGATTCGGCAAACGTCCCCTCTCCCTCTGGGAGAGGGTTTCGGGTGAGGGAACTTTGACTGCCCGGAGCCCTCACCCCGGCCCTCTCCCCGGGGGAGAGGGAGTACGGAATGACCCTGAGGCATCCCGGGAACGCTTGACGCCCCGGCGGCGGCGCGCTACGCTACCCCCCGTCTCGGGACCCGGGGAGGGCACGCGTCATGAGCGCCGCAGCATCCACCGCATTGACCGATACGGCGTCGAACGTGGTCGAAAACCTGGCCGTCCGCGTGGCCGCCCGCAATGGCGGGCGCATCACGGCCAATCACCTGGCGCCGTACCTCCCGATGTCGCTGGGACTCATCCGCGACAGTCTCGATCGCATGGTCGACGGGCATTCCGTCCTTTCGGCGAACACCGGCGTCTTTCCGGCGTGGGAGTTCCCCACCGTCAAGGCCGACCCGGATGGCGACGGCCCCCTGCGGGTGGAAACCTGCCTCGGCTGCACCGAGCGTCCGGCGGCCGCCGACGCCGTTCTCTGTCGCGACTGCGCGACCGCGTTCGAGACCGAACTGGCCCGCCTCGCCGACCGCGCCCCCTGGCCGGCGGAGGCCATCTACGAGCATGAGATCCTCTACCTGGCCGGGCAGGGCGCCAACCCGCACTACGCCCCGGACCTGGCCAGCCGGTCGCGCTACACGCTCAGGCGGCTCCGCGAAAAGCTGCGGGCGATGACGGTGCAGGGCTATGTCGCCCAGAAGTTGGACGAGGCCAAGGCCTCCATCGCCTACTCCTTCCCGCCGGCGCCGTACCCGCGGGAGCACTACGCAAGGAACCTGGAGGTGATCCGGCGCTTCCCCGCCTCGGCGGCGGAGGAGATGGAGATGCGCCTGACGCGCATCTTCCTGGCGGTGGCCGCCTTCCTGGCGGTGCTCTTCGTGCTCGGCCTTCTCCATGTCCCGCCCGTGGGGCTGGTGGGGCTCGGTGTGCTGGGCATCCCCGCCATTGCCCTCTGGATCTGGACCCGGCGCGAGCCCCAACCGGCCGAGGGGGGCCCGGAAGGATAGACGCGGCGCGGCCGGGATCCGTTTCCCCGCCCGCCTTTGCAGGCCACACGAACACGGCAAAAGGAGAAGCACATGGTTTCCCGTCACGGGGGCGGCTCCGCCCCGGACCCGCAGGCAACGCTTCGCGCGCTGCGGCAGATCTTCGGCAGCGGCCTGTTGTGGGCGGCCGCGGCCATCGTCGTCGTTGCGGTCCTGGTGCTCGTCAGCATCCGCGTCGGCCGGGTCAGCGGCACCGAGGTCGGCGTGATCCTCAACAAGATGAGCGGCGAGATGGAGGTGATCAGCCAGTCGGGCGTGCGCATCTACAACGGCATCACGCAGGACTTCTACGTCCTCGACCGTACCATTCAGACCGTCTTCATGAGCCACGAAAACGGCGACGCGCTCAAGGTGAAGACCATCGACGGCAGCGATGTCTATGTCGATCTCAAGGTGCAGTACAGCATCGACCCCACACGCGCCGACGTGGTGCTCCGAACCAGCGGCCCCGGCGACGGCTACAAAGAGAAGTGGGTCTGGGACTACATTCGCAGCATCTCGCGCGACCATCTGGGCGCGCTCACCACCGAGCAGTTTTACGATTCCGGGGAACGCGACAAAATGATTCTTGCCGCCGAGGCCCAGGCGAAAGAGGCCCTGCTGCCGTTCGGCGTCCACATCGAGGACATCGTCATCCCCAGGAAGCCGCGCTTCTACGCCGAATACGAGGCGCTCATCAAGAAGAAGAAACTGGCCGACCAGGCCGTTCTGGAGGAGCAGTCCAAGGCCCGCGCCGCCCAGCAGCGGCAGGCAACCCTCATCACCCAGGAAACGAACCGCATGAACGTCGCGGTCAAGGAATTCGAAGGCAAGATGCGGCAGAAAGTGATCCAGGCCGAGGCGGAGGGCGAGCGCGTCCGGCAGACCGCCGATGGCGCCTACGATCGCATCACCATTGGCGCCGAAGCCGAATTCATCAAGCTCCAGGAACACGCCAAGGCCATCCTGGCCCGCAAAAAGGCCGAGGCCGAGGGCATCGAAAAGCTGAAGAACGCGCTGGAAGGACCCGGCGGACGCAACATGGTGAAGCTCGAATACGCGCGACGTTTGAAGGGCGTGCGCATCAGCGGCAAGCCCTACACCACCCAGGCCCGGACCGAGCGGTTCGAACATGTCGGCAGCCGGGGCGAAGCCGCAGCCGCCGCGGACGCGAAGCCCGCCGCCGAGTAATCTCACCCACACGAATCCGGAGACCCGAAATGAAGACCATCAAGTACTTCTCCATCTTCGTGATCCTCGCCGCGTTTGCGGCGCTGATCATCAAGAGCCTCGTCATTATCTACATTCCCGCCGGACAGGTGGGGGTCCGCACGCAGGAATACGGCATCCTCGGAAGCAAAGGTGTCGTCCAGGAAGATTTCGGTCCCGGCTGGCACCGCGACTTCGGCCCCATTGACAGCTGGGTCACCTTCAACAGCACCATCCAGACCCTGGAGATGACGCGCGATCCCCGCCGCGGTTCGCGCCAGACCCGCGACGACGTCCAGGTGCAGTCCTCCGACGGATACAAGGTGAACGTGGACGTCACCGTCAAGTACCGCATCCAGGATGGCCAGGCCCACAAGCTCTACCAGGATACCGGCGGCGGCGAACGCTACAAAGTGATCGTCCGCACGGAAGCGGAAAAGGCCTGCATCGAACTCTTCGGCAAGATGCGGACCGAAGACTTCTACAACCCCGCCGAGCGGCAGCGCGTCTCCCGGCAGGCGCACAAGGAACTGCAGGAGTCTCTCAAAGACAACTACGTCGATGTGGTCGGCTTGCTTATCCGCGACGTGCAGTTCGACCCCGACTACGAGAAGCGCATCCAGGCGAAGAAGCTCGCCGACCAGGAGGTGGAGGTGCAGAAGTCGATGGATGCCGCCGAAAAGATGAGCGGCAAGACCCAGGTCATCGAAGCGACCACGACGCAGGAAGTCGAGGTCATCAAGGAAGAGAAGACCGCCAAGCTCAAGCGCATGCAGGCGGAAACGGATCGGAAGATCGCCCGCATCCGCGCCGACTACGAGCGCTACGCCACCGAGAAGAATGCCGAGGCCGAGCGCATCGCGGCCGAGAAACGGGCCGAGGGGACGCTGCTGGTGAACTCGGCCGAGGCCGAGGGCGAGCGCCTGCGCAACCGCGCGATGATGGGCACCGGCGGCGAGATCCTCGTCGCGCTCGAAGCCGCCCGCAACCTCCGGCTCGGCGAGGTGACCCTCTCCAGCGTCGATACCGATCTGCTGGACGTCGAGGCCATGGCCCGCAAGCTGGGCGCCCCGCCGGCGAAGTAGCACCCGCACCGCCCTGCGGCCCGGCGGCAGCAACAGGCCGGCCGCACCGCGCGAAACGAGCACGCGCCCGGAACGGAGACTGTCCGTCCCGGGCGCGTGTGGTTTGCAGGCGCATCGTCTGTGCGGACGCCGGGGGCCGGCGAAGGCGGCGGGCGGCGCTACTCGCCGGCGACGTCGAGGAGCGACTCGATGCGAACGCCGGGCAGCTTCTCGCGCGGGTTGAGGAACGAGAGCTCGATGAGGAAGGCCGCGCCCAGCACCTCGGCCCCCATCTCCTTCAGCAGCTTCACCACCCCGCCCACCGTGCCGCCGGTGGCGAGGAGGTCGTCGACCACCAGCGCTTTTTCGCCGGGCTTGACCGCGTCCTCGTGCACGCAGAGCGTGTCGGTGCCGTACTCGAGCTCGTAGGTGACGGTCTTCACCTGGTAGGGCAGCTTGCCGGGCTTGCGCACCGCCACAAAGCCGCAGCCGAGCTTGTACGCCAGCGCCGCGCCGAAGATGAAGCCCCGCGCCTCCGCGCCGACCACCTTGTCCGGCTGCACGTCGGCGAAGCGCGCCGCCAGCTCGTCCACCGCCTGCCGGAACGCCGGCCCGTTCTCCAAGAGCGGCATGATGTCCTTGAAGACAATCCCCGGCTTGGGAAAGTCCGGCACGTCCCGAATGAGCGCGTTCAGATCCATTCCGTTCTCCTCGTCTGCCCTGACCATCCGTTGCGCGGCGCCCGTCCGGCCGCCGCGTCCCGTCCATTCAATCCGTTCGATACCCGAGCGCGCGGAGCCGTTCCCGCACCGCTTCGGCGTGTTCGCCCTGCACCTCGATCCGGTCGTCGGCATCCGTGCCGCCGCCGCCGGTGGCCTGCTTCAGCGTCTTCGCAAGCGCCTTCCGGTCCGCGGCGGTGAGGACGAATCCGCTCGCGACCGTCGCGGTCTTCCCCTTCGGCCGGCGTTCGGTGCGGACGCGGATGCGCTGCTCGCCCGGCGGCAGCGAGCGGGTTGGCGCAGCCTCCCCGTTCGTTCCGTCGGCGGGGATCAGGCTCCACCCCTCGCCGGTCATGCGCTTGCGCGACTTCGCCATGTGCACCTCCGTCCGGGTCCGTCGCTCCGCCAACGCGAGGGGTGCGGTCGCCCGTCCCCCCCTTGCGGGACCGTACCTGCGAGGACCGTCGCCGGCACTCTGAAGGCCCGGACAGCGCCGGCAGGCGGTTCAGTCCACACCTTCCGCAGCCGGACTGGTCCCGGGACGGTTGTTCGCCAGGATGTCCTCGTGCGTGATCTCCGGGCGGTGGTAGCGCTTGCGTCCCCGCGTGACCGCGCCGATCTGGATGGCCTCGACCGGACACCACTGGATGCAGGCCATGCACTGCTCGCAGCCCGCGCTCCACTGCGGCCGCCCGTCGACGAGCCGGATGACCCCCGCCGGGCAGAGCCGCGCGCACCGGCCGCAGCCGGTGCAGGCCTGGTCCGCAACGAACCGCGCGTGGACGTTCCGTTGCATCCGGTCGCGCATGCCGGCGAAGAGCCCCGCCAGCCACGTCAGCGGCGGCACCCCCCGGTTGCCGGCGCCGCGGCGGCGCTGGCGGATGTCGTCGGCGATGCGATCCAGCGCTTCGCGCGCGGCGGCGAACTTGCGCGCCTGCTTCGCGTCGGGCTCGGCCCCGTAGAGCACGGGGTAGTTGCCCGGCATCTTCAGGATCCAGCCGCCATCCAGGGCCATGTCCCGGGCGCGCAGGCAACGCTCCAGCCGGCGCATCGCACTGCCGGCCACCGACGCCGCATCCGCAACGGCAAAAACGTAGGCCCCCGCCGGCACGTCCAGGCGCTGGAGAAACGCCTCCACCATCCGCGGCGGACAGAACGCGTACACCGGAAAGACGAGGCCCACCACCTCGCCGGACGGTGCGATGCGGTCTCCGCCCGCGGCCAGCGCGGCCGGGATGCCGACCACCTCCGCGTCGGGACCCAGCCGGCCGGCCAGCGCGCGCGCGAGCCAGAGGCTGTTGCCGGTACCGGTGAAGCAGTAGAGCGTCGTGCCCATGCGGTCCCCTCCCCCTGCTTCCCACCGGTTGCCGTGCCGTCCGGCGGCATCGGCTCATGCGTCCGCCGACGCGTCCGCTTCTTCGCTGTCGGGGTCCTCTTCGTCGTCCGCCGCTTCGGCCGCGATCTCGGCGGGGGTGCGCGGTTTGAGCGTGGGAAAGAGGATGACCTCCCGGACATTCTGGCGATTGGTCAGGAGCATCACCAGGCGATCGATGCCGATGCCGAGCCCGCCGGCGGGGGGCATGCCCACGTCGAGCGCGCTGCAGAAATCCTCGTCGATCGCGTTGGCGTACGCCGCGCCGTCGGCGTCGCGGCTGTCGAGCTGCTCCTCAAGAATGCGCCGCTGGGCGACCGGGTCGTTCTGCTCCGAATAGGCGTTGGCAAGCTCCATGCCGCAGACGATGAGTTCGAACCGGTCGTGGACGGTCGGGTCGTCGCGGTTCGGGCGGCAGAGGGGGGTGAGGCCCACCGGCATGTGCGTGACGAAGGTGGGCTGGATCAGCGAGCCCTCCACCAGTTCGCCGAAGAGGAGGTCGAGGACGTGGTCGTGGTCGAGCGCGGGCAGCGGCGTCTTGTCCGCGTTGGCGGCCAGCACCTCGGCGGCCCGGCGGCGGCAGGCCTCCGGGTCGTCGGGGTCGACGCCCGCGACCTCGCGCAGGAGATCCTCGAAGCGCCGGCGCGGCCACGGCGGGGTGCGGTCGCTGGTCGCCGCGGCCTCCCCTTCGCCCCAGTCGACGCGCGCGCCGCCCAGCACCGCTTCGGCGGCGGCTGCGCCCAGGTGCTCGGTCAGCCGCCCCACCCCTTCGACGCCCGCGTCGGCCCGGTACGCCTCGCCCCTCGTGCTCTCCGTCTTCTGTCGCGCGCCCCTGCCCTGCGTGCC
>CAZKKD010000005.1:0-13021 GCA_964553265.1 uncultured Planctomycetales bacterium
CATGGTCTTGACCGGCTACGGGTTACAGGCCAGAATGGGCCTTGGCCCCGGGGGCCCTTATCCCGCCGAACCGGTGGGCCCAACGAATTAGCACGGCTACAGGCCAGCGGGAATAATACACGTTATCCGACTAACCGACACTCTCACTCTCAATCCTGATGGCCTCATCGCTCTACCTTGAAACGACGATTCCCAGCTACCTGACTGCTTTGCGCAGTCCCGAACTCTCAATGGCGGCCAAACAACAGACCACGCGCGCGTGGTGGGACGAGCGACGTCGTCTCTTTGACCTCTATGTCTCCGATGCGGTACTACTCGAAGCTGCAGGGGGTGACCCAGCGGCAGCGAAACGGCGTCTTGAAGCCCTTGACGGAATCCCTGTCCTCCAACCATTGCCCGCGGCTGACGATATCGCCGTGGCATTGATCGATCGCCTTGCGCTTCCAGAGCGAGCACTGGCGGAGGCCGCGCATATGGCTCTCGCCGCCGTTCACGGCATGGACTACCTGCTCACCTGGAATTGCAAGCACATCGCCAACGCCGTCCTACGACCGAACATCGTGAGGATCGTTCTCGGGGCCGGGTATCAGGCTCCCATCATGTGCATGCCCGAGGAGCTTCTCCATGTCTGACAATGCCCAGGATCCGGTCCTCGACGAGGTGAGGCGCGCTCGACAGCAGGTGTATGGTGAACGCGGAGGAACACTCGAGTCGTTCTTCAAGCGACTTCAGGAAGAGGACGCCCGGGCGGGGGATGCCGTCGATCTCTCGAAGCCACCACGGCGCCCAGGCGACGACCGGACGGAATCCGCGGAGAATGCGGCCTGACAAGCCTCGTCTCTTCCTGAAGACAGGCCCAGTCCGCTTCGTGGCGAGAACGGGCTGCGACCTCGAGTTGGATCGGCAATCCCGGGAGCAGTCGGACAAGGGTCCTGGAGACCGCAGGCATCCACTCGGGCGCGGCTACGGCCGGCCTCGGGCCGTGCTCGGCCGAGATCAGTCCGCCGGCCGCTCGGGGGCGGCGAAGGCGACCGACGCCTGCGAGCCGTGCACCGGGAAGTCGATCTCGACCCGCCAGGTGCGGAACGAGTCGGGATCCCACTCCAGGGCGGTGAAGACGTCGCGGAGCAGCTCCGCGTGGCGGGGCAGGTGGCCGGTGCGGATGCCGCCGATGCCGCGGCCGAGCGGGCGCAGCTGCTCCAGCAGGTCGAGGCGGTCGACGTCGCGGGTGCGGTCGTTGACGTTGGCGACGCCCTCGACCGCCGTGTCGTGGAGGACCAGCTCGGGCTCCACGCCGGGGTAGACGTCCTCGTGCACGAGCACGTCGAAGACCAGCCGCCGGGCGGGCGTCGCGATCGAGCTGAAGACGAAGCCGCGCCGCCCGCTGCCCGCGGGCACGGTGGCCGACATCTCCGCCCGGTTCACCTCGCAGGGGAGGAAGTCGCTCGTCGCCCGCGGGCCGAAGCCGTCGCCGCCGAGCAGGTAGTGCACCGAGTCGCCCGCCTCCTCGACCTCGAGCCGGGCCGGCGGCCGCCCGCGTGCGCCTGGGCGACGGCGAGGCGCCGGCCATCCTGCACGACGCGGCCCGCCGGACCGACGCACCCGCGCAGCCGGATGCGGCCCGCCGCAGCGACGCGGCCCGCCTTCTCGGCGAGGCGGGGACGAACGTCGACGGCGGACTCCTGGGGGTGGGCGGTGCGCTGTCGCCGGAGCGACGCCTGGCGCTGGAGTTTCTGGCCGATCTCGGCCGGCCGGCCTCGGAGGCGGTGGGCGCGGCCCTTCTGAACGATCCGTCCTGGCGGGTGCGCCGGCATGCGGCGGCGCTCCTGGGCAGGCTGCAGGGCGGGGGGATGTCGACCGCGCTCCGCGACGCGCTGGCCGACCCCGACCTCCGGGTGCGGCGTGCGGCGGCCGAAGCGCTGGCCGCACAGGGGGCGCGGGGCCTTCACTGGCGGTTCGTCCGCGTGCTCGAACGGGAAAGCGCCGATCCTCTCGCGCGCGCCGCGGCGGCGGATGCGCTGACCGCGCTCGGGGCCCCGGGCGCGGCGCCGGCGCTCCGCGATGCGCTGGCTGCCGAGGACTTCCGCATCGCGTGCGCGGCGGCGGATGCGCTCGGCGCGCTGGCAGCGGACGATCCGGATGCGGACACCCGGGCCGCGCTCGTCGGGGCGCTCCGGACCCGCCCGTTCCCGGTCAACGCGGCCGCGGCGCTGGCGCTGGCGAAGCGGTCGGGTCAGCCGTTCGCCGCGGTGGTGGAAGAGGTCCCGTAGCGGGAACGGCACAAAAAGCTCTTGCCGGGCGGGGCATTCGTGGTATCGTGATTCGTTTCCGAGGCCGTCCTCCGGATGGGGCGGCCCGTGTTTCGGGAAGGCGGGCGACCCGCGCGTGCGGGCGGCGTCTTCCGGGGCTCTTTTTCGTGGGTGTCCGGACGCAATGGGGCGTGCGGGCACAGGGAGACAGGAATGGTCAGGCCAGGACGGTACACGTTTGTCAACGACGTCATCAGCGACGAGGAACTCGAGCGCGAGATGGCGGCCTGCATTGAGGGCGACGCCCAGGAAACGATGCAGGAACTCATCACCAGCGAAGAGACCAAGTTCGAGGTCGGCAGCATCGTCGACGGCAAGGTCGTCCGCGTGGTGAACGATCTCGTGGTCATCGACATCAGCTTCAAGTCCGAAGGGTATGTCCCGCTGAGCGAGTTCGGCGATCATGCGCCCGAAACCGGCGAAGCGGTGGAGGTGCTCCTGGAGGACATGGACGAGGAGGACGGCGAGCTTCTCCTCTCCAAGCGCAAGGCCTCGCGCATCCGCGCGTGGGAAAAGATCATGTCCGAGCACGAGGTCGGCGACGTCGTCACCGGCCGCGCGATGCGGAAGATCAAGGGCGGCCTCCTGGTGGACATCGGGGTGCCGGTCTTTCTCCCGGCGAGCCAGGTGGATATCCGCCGCAGCGGCGACATCGGCGAGTACATCGGCAACCCGCTGGAGTGCAAGATCATCAAGATCGATCGCGACCGCCGCAACATCGTCCTCTCCCGGCGCAAGCTGCTGGAGGAGGAGCGCGAGCGCAAGAAGACCAAGGTCCTCTCCGGCCTCGTCAAGGGCGAGGTCCGCAAGGGCCAGGTGAAGAACATCACCGACTTCGGCGCCTTCGTGGACCTCGGCGGCATCGACGGGCTCCTGCACATCACCGACATGTCGTGGGGCCGGGTGAGCCACCCGTCCGAGGTGGTGGCGATCGACGAGGAGATCGAAGTGAAGGTGCTCGACTTCGACCTCGACCGCGAGCGCATCAGCCTCGGCCTGAAGCAGGTGACCGCCAACCCGTGGGAGAACATCCAGGAGAAGTACCCCATCGGCAGCCGCGTCACCGGCCAGGTGGTGAACGTCATGCCCTACGGCGCGTTCGTGAAGCTGGAAGAGGGCATCGAGGGGCTGGTGCACATCAGCGAGATGTCCTGGACGCGGCAGATTGGCCACCCGTCCGAGCTGGTCGCCATCGGCGACATGATCGAGGTGGTGGTCCTGGAGATCAACCTCGACAAGCAGGAGCTCTCCCTCGGCATGAAGCAGATCGAGGAGAACCCCTGGACCAAGGTCGAGGAGAAGTACCCCGTCGGCACCATCATCAACGGCCGCGTCCGCAACATGACCGGCTACGGCGCCTTCGTCGAGCTCGAAGAGGGCATCGACGGGCTTCTGCACATCAGCGACATGAGCTGGACCAAGAAGGTGAGCCACCCGTCGCAGGTGCTGAAGAAGGGCGACAAGGTGGAGGCGATGGTGCTCTCGGTCGACCCCGACCGCAAGCGCGTGGCGCTGGGCCTGAAGCAGCTTTCGGAAGACCCCTGGCTCAACGACATCCCCAACCGCCTGAAGATCGGAGACATCGTCACCGGCGTCGCCACCAAGCTCACCAACTTCGGCGCGTTCGTCGAGATCGAGGACGACCTGGAGGGGCTCCTGCACATCTCCGAGATGGCGGAACAGAAGGTGGAGAAGCCCGAGGAGATCGTCAACGTCGGCGACAAGGTGACGGTGATGATCATCAACCTCGACACGCAGGAACGGAAGATCGGCCTCTCCCTGCGCGCCTGCAAGGGCCTGGAGGGCGAGGACGGCGCCGGCGTGCAGCGCGCCGAGCCCGCCCCGGCCGAAGCGGCCGCCGCCGAGACGGCGTCCGCCGAAGGCGAAGCAACCGAAGCCGAAACGACTCCGGCCGAGACCGAAGCGAGCGCCCCGGCCGAAGCAACGGATGCGCCCGCCGAGACCGCGGACGCGCCGGCCGAGGACGCGGCCTCCGATGAAGCCGAGAAGGACGAACCGCAGAGCTGAACGCGGCTCCGGTTCGGCGCCACACATCCCACCGCCGGGACGCGGGGTTCGCCTCGCGTCCCGGTGTTCGTTTCGGGCACACCGCCTGCGGCGGCGAGGTGGTCACTCCGCCCGGCAACCGGCGTCGGCGACGTCCGGGATCTCCAGGCCGAGCATCGCGGCCGGCCCGTCGGGCGCGCAGGCGAGTGCGCACCCGTCGGTGCGCTGAAGCCCGGGATCGGCGAAGGTGTTCTCCGCGTGGTCCGTCAGCTCGCCGGTCGACCGGATGGCGTAGTCCTCGGTGATCGCGTCCTGGCAGACGCCGGTGGCGCTGTGGATCAGGTTCCCGGCGAAGCGGTCGAACGCCCCGGCCGGCCGCTCGACCGTGATCGCGCCGCCGGCCTGCAGCACGTTGCCCTTCACCACGAAGTCGCGGCACCGGGGGAAGGTGAGCTTCAGGTCGCCGTCGGTGCGGAAGAGGTTGTTGGCGATGCGGTTGTCGTGCGCCATGTGGTTGTGCGACGGCCAGGCGACGTTGTCCGCGACGTTCCCCTCCACGAGGCAGTGCACGGCCTGTTCGTCGAGGTAGTAGGCGTGCCCCCGGCGGGTCAGAATGCCGGAGACGTGGTTGCCGCAGAGGGTCATCCGCCGGCAGAAGGTGACGTAGATGGCGGCGCCGTCCTCGAGCTCTCCCATGACGTTCCAGATCCGGTTGGCGTGGAAGCGCCCGTCGCGGCCGCTGGCGATGATGCCGCTGTAGGGGGTGTCATGGACCTCGTTGTGCCGGACGTCGAACCGCTGGCCGCTGGTGCGGATGCCGACCGCGCTCGGGTAGGCGCGTCCGACGTGATGGACGCGGTTGTTGCAGAGTACCGCGTCGGCGCCGGCAGTGCAGTAGATGCCGCCGGCCCCGCTCTCCGCCACGGTGCAGCCTTCGATGCGGAGCCCGGCGAGGCGGTCCATCCGGATGCCCTGCCCGCCGACGGCGTGGATGTGGAGGTCGGCCAGCACGCAGCCCTCGGTGTGCACGCCCTCCACCGCGCCGGCGAAGAAGCGGGCGGCGAACCCGCCGGCGGTGAGCGGCGTCGTGGTGGCGGAGAGGTCGAGGCCGCGGAGGGTGACGTCCCGGCCGGGGGCGTCCGCGCTCCCGGCCAGCCGGACGATGGACTCCCGCGTCGGCGCCCACACCCCGCATTCGTCCGGGCGCTCCCCGGGCCGCCGGCGGTAGCCCACCGCGCCCTCCGTGCGACCCAGCAACCATTGCCCGTCGGCGGTCAGGCCTTCGCGGATGTTGTGGACCACGTACTTCCGGTTGCCGAACGCGCCGGGCGGGTGCCCCGCGGGCGAGGAGAAGCGCAGCCGCCCCGCCGCGGCGTCCAGGTCCGCCACGCCGCAGAGGGACTCGTCCCAGCTGTGGTAGACGGTGATCTCGGCGTTTCGGGTGTCGAGCCACGGGCCGAGATCCTCGGGGCGGAACAGCAGGACCGAGAGCTCCTCTTCCGTGGGCGCACGCTCCCAGCCGCCGGCGGTGGTGCTGAGCCAGCGGACGTTGAAGTCGTTCCGGCATTCGAAGAAGCCTGCCTCCGGCAGGCGCGCCCGGGGGCGCCAGGCCCCGTTGACCGCCAGCATGCGAAAGTCCCACGCCCCGGTCCGGACCTCGGGCAGCGGGGCGCTGCAGCAGCCGTCGGCTTCCGTGCGCCAGCCGGTAATGGCGCGGCCGCCCACCAGCCGGACCGGTCCGGAAGCGGCTTCGATGGCGAGGCCGCTGTCCCGGCCGGTCAGCGTCACTTCGGTGTCGAAGTACGTCCCCGGGTGGATGAGGATGCGATGCGGACCCGTGTCCCCGGCTTCGCGGCTCCTCTCCACGGCGCGGGCGACGGTGGCGACAGGGTCGCGGTGGGTACCAGCAGCGGTGTCGCTTCCCGTTTCGGCGACATGGAGTTCAAGCATGGTGCGGTCCCCTTCTTCCCGGCGCGCGAATGCGATTGTGGACCGGCTTCGGTCCGGACAGCGCCTTGTTTCGGGGGTTCACGGACGAATTGCAATGCATTTCTTCTGTCCGGCTCCGTTCGGGCCCAACGGACGGAAATTGCGCTGAAGCCGAACGTCTGGTACGCTTCCGGTCGGCCTGGAGGGAGCGGAAGGCCGGGGCAGCCGCCGGGACGCGGCCGCCGTCCCCGTCCGAGCCATTGTCCAACCGTACCAGCGTTCCACAGCCGAGGAGGGGTGAAACCATGCGGAGCCGACTTGTCACGCTGTTGATCGTCCTGTTGACGCTGTTGCCGACAGGGGTCGGGGAGGCGGCGCAGATCGGCGACGGGGGGCATTTCCTGTTGCAGTTCGCGCCGGAGCTGTATGTCCGCAATGCGAAGGGCGAGGCCTTTACGGTGACGCTGCACCGGTACGTCTGGCCCGTGGAGAAGTGGAACGTCGCCTACACCGTCACCGTCACGGCGCCGGACGGGGAGACAAGCTGGTCGGCGACGCTGCCCCACGACCGGGAGCACGAGACCCTGGCCGTCCCGGCGGGCGCGCCGGGCGTCTATACGGTGGCGATCAAGATGGGGGGCTACGGTCTCTCGTGGGTGGAGTGCAGCCTGCCGGGCCTGGTGGCTCACTGCGGCGACCTCGGGCCGCTGGTGGAAGGTACGCCGGGTTACCGGCCGCTCCTGCTCCATGCCATGGCGCCGCGACGGTGGACGTTTTACGTCCCGGAGGGCGTGGATTCGTTCGAGGTCCAGCAGGTGATCGGCACCTGGCAGTCGCACCGCGAGGACTACGGCATCGTGGTCCTGAGCCCCCGCGGGCAGCGGATGGCGGCGCTCTACGGCGGACTGTCGGTCCAGAGCGAGCGCCCGAAAGAGCCAATCATCATCCGCCGCACCATCGAGACCGACGCCGGATCGACGGGGCGCTTCTGGTCGCTGTGGGTCACCGGCGGCGACTCGCATTCCTTCACCGACATGCGCATCGTGCTGAAGGGCGTGCCGCCCTACGTGGCGCCGACGCCGGAGCAGTGGTTCGATCCGCGCACCGGCGAAGCGCCGCCGCGGCTGGTCTACGACAGCTCGCCCATCCGGCACGTGCCCCCCGACGCCACGCCGGACCCGGCCACGGGCCGCCCCCCGAGCACCGACTTCTACAAGTGGGCGCCGGTGCCCTACCTCGGGGACGAGGACTACAACGGGTTCCGCGGGCGCGCGCGCGTCTACCTCTGGAACCCCGACAACCGCAGCATCGACTTCGGCGCCGGCAGCTACCTGGTCGACCGGATGCCGGTCACCTACACGCTCTTCGACCCCGCGGGCCGGGCCGTCTATGCCGAGACGAAGGACTTCACGCACAAGGGGCAGTACTTCGTCACCATGCCCCCGCGCGGCGGCGGGGTGTACCGGATGGATGTCGAGGCCGCAAGCTGGTACGCCTGGACGCGGCCGGCCGTGCCGATGGTCCTGGCCGGCGCGCCCACGCCGGAGGGACACCTCTTCCGGTTGCAGATCGGGGTGGCCCGGCACTGGTACTTCCGCGTGCCGGCGGGGACGGAGCGGTTCCGCGTCGGCGCGTCGGTGGCGGATCCGAATCACGTCCTGTCGCTCGAGATCCACGCACCGGATCGCCTGATCCACCCCGCGTACATCCGTGGCGGCGCACCGGAAACGATCCCGATCGAGGTGCCGGACGGCCTGGACGGGTTGATCTGGTTCCTCCGCACCGATGTCGGGAGCCCCACCCGGTACGTCACCGCCGATCCCGCACGGCCGACCCACGTCCGCATCGATGCAGACCTGCTGCTCGACGGCGTGCCGGGCCTCCTGGCGCCGAGCTGGGGGCAGTGGTTCGACCCGGACGCGCCGCCCGCGGCGGAGGGGGGCCGGTAGGCCGGGAGCGTTGCGCCTGTCGAAGTGCCTCGGTGGCCCGGAGGCTTGAAGAGAGGGCGCCCCTGTCGCATCAAAGCTCTTCGGCGTACTTGCGGTAGAGGCCGCGGAACTGGTGGTACGTCAGGTCCAGCGCCTCGGCGGCGGCGCGCTGGTTGTGGCGGTGCTGCGCCAGGGCCGCGCGCACGGTGCGCACCTCGAGCGCGCGCACCTGCTCGCGGAGCGGCGTGTCGAGGTCAACGCCGTCGGCGGGCGCACCGGCAGCCGAAGCGCTCTCGGCCTCCGCATCGGTTGGAGGGGTGGCGGAGTCCGGACCGCCGGGCTGGCGGGGCGGCGGCTCGCTGTCCGCATCGGCGAACGCGACCGGCGCGGCGTCGGCGGGGCGGACCGGCACATCCGTGGCCGCCCACGGTGGTCGGGCGAACGGATCGAAGACGATGGTATCGATGCTGTCCGCGTCCGCCCGGCAGACCGCCCGCTCCACCACATTCTTGAGTTCGCGGACGTTGCCCGGCCACGGGTGGGCCAGGAGTGCGTCCAGTGCCTCGGGGGTGAAGGTGGGCGGATCGCTCCGGCCGAGCTCGTGCGCCATCCGCGCGGCGAAGTGGTTGGCCAGAAGCTCCACGTCCTCCAGGCGCGCGCGGAGGGGCGGCAGAAACAGGACCTCAAAGCTCAGCCGGTCCAGGAGGTCGCGCATGAAGCGCCCCGCCTCGGCCAGCCGCGGCAGGTCCGCATGCGTTGCACCCACGATGCGCACGTCCACGCGCACCGGGCGGCTGGCCCCCACCCGCTCGAAAACCCCGTACTCGACCACGCGCAGGATCTTCTCCTGCACCTGGCGAGGCAGGTTGCCAAGTTCGTCCAGGAAGAGCGTGCCGCCGTCCGCCTCCTCGAACCGCCCGGCCCGCCGGCCCGCCGCGCCGGTGAAGGCGCCGGGCTCGTGGCCGAAGAGCTCCGCTTCGATGAGCGTGGGGGCGAGCGACGCGCAGTTGAGCGTCACCAGCGGCCCCTCCCACCGCGGGGAGAGGTAGTGCAGCCGCCGGGCGGCCAGCTCCTTGCCCGTGCCGCGCTCGCCCACCAGCAGCACCGGCCGGTCGACCGCCGCGACACGGCTCACCTCTTCCTGAAACGCGAGAAAGGCCTCGCTCGCGCCCAGCGCATCGGGGACGGAAGCTTCGTCGAGCGGTGACGCCATGGAAAATCCTCTCTGGCAAAAAGCACCGATATTCGGTAGAATATACCGCAAGTCGGCGAACAAAGCAACCATTGCCAACGTGTCCAGACGGGCAATGGCATTGGCAACCCATGAACAAGAATCGACTTATGCCTTTTTGTCTTTCTGGCATGCGTCTTGGATATGCCCCCATCGAAACGTTCCAGACCGCTCCGGCGCTGACCGGACAGGACAAAGGAGGGAAACGATGGGCATCTTTACGCGGATGCGCGACATTGTGAACGCGAACATCAACACCATGCTGGAAAAGGCGGAAGACCCGGAGAAGCTGATCAAGCTGATGATCCAGGAGATGGAAGACACGCTCGTGGAGATCAAGGCCTCCACCGCCGGTGCAATGGCGACGCGCAAGCGCATCGCCCGCCAGCTCGACGAGACGCGCGCCGCGGTGCAGCGCTGGGAAGACAACGCCGAGCTCGCCGTCCGCAAGGGCCGCGAGGACCTGGCGCGCGAAGCCCTGATGGAGAAGCGCGGCCAGGAGGAGAAGGTCGAGGCGCTCTCCGGCGAACTCACCGACGCCGACGGGGTGGTCGAGCAGTACAAGGAAGACATCCGGCAACTGGAAGAGAAGCTGGCCGCGGCGAAGGAGAAGCACCGGATGCTGGTCGAACGGCACATCCACGCCCGCCGCGCCAAGGAGGCCCGCACCCGCGTGCGCAAGGCCGACAGCGCCGACGCGGTGGCGCGCTTCGCCGCGTTCGAGAACCGGATCGAACGGATGGAGGCCGAGGCCGACCTGGTGCACGCCTCCCGCCAGCAGCGCAACCTGCACGACGAGATTTCGCGCCTGGAAGGCGACGAACGCCTCGAGGCCGAGCTGGCCGCGCTCAAGGCGCGGACGGCCGCCGGCGGTGCGCACAACGGCTGACCCCGGCCCGGAATGCGCCCGCCGCCGTCACGACGACCCCGGCGGGCGCGGCACGGCACGAACCGACTCCTGAGGAGGGCGCGACGTGGGATTCTGGCACATCTTTTTCCTGATGCTGGTGGCGGTGCCGGTGGTGGCGATCATCGCGGGGACGCTGGTGATTCTCTCCAGCCTGCTCCGCAACGACCACGGCCGCCCGGGCCGCCTTAACAGCGACCAGACCGAGCTCCTGCAGGAGGTCTACCAGGGCCTGGAGAAGATGGAGCAGCGTATCGAATCGCTGGAGACGCTGGTCCTGGAGGACCGGACCGGGCCCGCGGCCGATGGCCCCGCCGAACAAGGAAAGGAACCCGACCATGGCGAACGCACCGACTGACCCGACCCCCAAGGGCCTCTACCGCAGCCGCAGCGGGTTGCTGCTGGGCGTCTGTCGCGGCGTGGCCGAGCACCTGGGCGTGAGCGTGACCGGCATGCGCATCCTGCTGGTGGTGCTCATGTTCTTCACCGGCTTCTGGCCGATGGTGGGGCTGTACGTCCTGGCCGCGCTCATCCTCCGGAAAGAACCGACCAAGCCGTTCGCGACCCGCGACGAGGAAGCGTTCTACCAGACCTACGCCCACCGGCACCAGGAAGCGGTCGCGCGTCTCAAGACCACCTACGACCGTCTCAACCGGCGCCTGGCGCACCTGGAACACGTGGTCACCGACCGCGAATTCCGGTGGCGCGAGCGTCTGGATCGCTGAGGAGCCGCTGCCACCTTTGTGCACGCGGGATGGAGCCGGGCGGCAAGCGGGGATGCAACCGCTGTTCAGCCGAGCGCCTTGTGGACAAGGACGCGCTCCACCGACCCGGCCGGCGCGTCGGGCCCCTGCGCCACCGCGTCTTCGGTAAAGGTGGCGAGGTAGAGCTCGCGATCCGCGGCACGGTTGTGATCGTAGACGATGCGGATCCGGCCATCCGGATCCTGGATGCCGTCGGGGTAGGAGATCTCTCCCCGTGCGTCCAGGAGCAGCCCGCCGAACCAGTTCGCCCCCTCATCCTCCGACAGCCAGGCGGTCAGGTGCGTCCGCGATGCCGTGGGCGCGTCCAGGCCTCCGTGCTTCACCAGCAGCCACCGTCCCGAGGCGAGCCGACGGAAATGGAAGCGTGACGTCACATGCGGCAGGCCCGACGGTTCCGCCGCGCTCCAGGTGCGTCCACCGTCGGCTGACCGCGACCGGGCGATGCCCCAGGTGGTGCGGCTGAGCATGACGAGGTCGCCGTTGGCGCACTCCACCGCCATGTGCTCGTCGAAGCGGCGCTCCGGCACCAGCAGCCCGCCGCGGCGGGTCCAGGTCTGTCCCGCGTCGGTGGAGACGAACCAGTGCGCCATGCGTTCGGCGTCGAGCTCGCGGAAGAGAGGCGTCGGGGCGAACGCTCCCATGCGCTCCCGCGACCAGAGCGAGACCGGCAGCAGCCACGCGCCGTCCTGCAGCACGATGGGCTTGTTGAGGCTGGAGCCGTGGGCGATGCGCTGCGGGGTCGACCAGGTCGGCCGGTCGGCGTCGGGATCGTCACACACCGCCGCCCAGACGCCGGAACGGCCGTCGAAGTAGGTGAGGCCCACGTCGAAGAAGCACCACAGCCGGCCGGCCGGATCGGTCCAGAGGTTGCCCACCAGGATGCGGCGGTAGAAGCCGTGGGGCGTCCGGGTCCGCCGGATGACGGCCTCTGGTTCGCTCCAGGTGGCGCCGTCGTCGTCGCTGCGCGCCATCAGCAGGAACCCGAGTTCACTGTCGCCGCCGGCGATCCATGCCACCCACAGCCGTCCGCCCGGTGTGCGCTCGAGCCCCTCGATCATGGCGTAATCGAGCGTCCGGCTGGTGCAGTCCGGTCCGGGGTCGGTGTCGATGACCGGCGTCTCCAGGGTCAGCGGGAGGTCGGCCTGCAAAGCGTGCAGTTGCTCTTCGGTCGCGGTCATGGCTTCTCTCCAGTCGTCGGAGCAGGCCGACGGAAGCGCCCGCCGGTCAGGCCTCCGGGCTCGGTTCGCCCGGTGCGGGGAGACGGGCGCCCCAGTAGATGACGTCGTGGCGGTTGTAGTCGAAGGCAAAGTGGACGTACTCTTCCTGCTCGTCCACCACACCGTCCGGGTAGGCCAGCATGCCGGGGAAGTCGGTGAGCGTGCGCTTGTAGGACCAGGTCTTCATGTCGTCTTCCGAGACCCAGAGCGCCAGGGGGTTGCGGTGGCACGCGGCCTGCCGCTTGCTGTTGGGGTGGCTGGTGGCGTTGTTGGGGTTGTGGACCAGCACGATGCGCCCGTCGCGGAGGCGGAAGAGGCGGAACTTGGTGCCGGGATTGGGGATCTCCGTGCGCACCGCCTCGGACCAGGTGCGGCCGCGATCAGTGGACTCGCTCCGCCACAGGCAGCCGCTTCCGTCCCAACGCAGGAACATGACGAGCGTTCCGTCCGACAACTCCACCGTGTTGGGCTCGGCCCAGTCGTGTCCGCGGATCCGGTTCGATTGGACCCAGGTCTTCCCCTCGTCGGCGCTGACAACCGTGCCGACCCACATCTCGTTGAAGGTGTTGTCCTGGTGCGGCGCGGTGTCGATGTCCTCGGTGGGCTCGTAGTACTGGTACGGGACAATCCATTCGCCCCAACTGGCGCGGTAGCGGTTGAGCGCGAACACACTCCCCGGCACCGGCTCGAGACACCCCCCCCCACCCCCGCTGTCGTCGTTGTCCCTCC
>CAZKKD010000005.1:13031-21310 GCA_964553265.1 uncultured Planctomycetales bacterium
CGCGGGGCGGCAGCCGCGCGAGGACCTCCGGCTCGCTCCAGGTGTGGCCGTTGTCGCGGCTGACAATGGTGTAGTTGTGCCAGCATTCAAAATGCCCGGCGTGGAACGAGACCTGTATCGTGATGGCGTCGCCGTCGATCCAGACCTCGGAGAGGGTGCAGCCGCCGTTGGGGTTGCGGATGACATACTCCTTGTCGGCCCAGGAGACGCCCCCGTCGGTCGACCGGCAGAGCGCGACGTAGTTTTCGGGTTCCGGCTCAGTGTTGCCGCCGGTCATGAAGAAGACGCCCCACTCGCCGTTGGGGAGGATGCGGAACGTCGAGTCGCAGCAGGTGCAGTCGGGGACCATCCCTTTGTTGACCAATGCCTTCTTGTCCACGGTGGCGCTCCTTTCGTCTTTGGAATGTGAAGCAGAGGGGGCTGAACTTTCCGGAATCAGGGTTGTTCGTTCGTGGCCGAATCTGCTGGCGGCAGGGGGTCTCGGCGCGGACAGTGCGGGTCGCGGGACATTCAACTGGGGGCGATGTGGGCCTGCAGGCGCTCGCGGGCCATGTCCACGTCGCCGGCGCGCATGGCGTCCAGGATGGCGCGGTGGCCGGCGACGGACTTGCGGATCGCGGGCTCGGTCCAGAAGCGGGTGCGGTGCTGGCGGCGGAAGAGGAGATAGATGACGCTGGAGAAGAGCCGCAGCACCGGGCTCTGGCACGCCTCGATGAGGAGCAGGTGGAAGTCGCGGTCCAGGCGGTCGGCCGTTTCCGGTTCGCCGGCGGCGGCCTCCATCGTGTCCAGAAGCGCCTCCATGCGCTGGAGCATGGTGGGGCTGAGGCGGCGGACCGCCAGCGGCAGGACCGCGGACTCCAGCACCAGGCGGGCCTCCTTCAACTCTTCGCCGCCGAAGCCGGAGAGCTGGAAGCACGCCGCCAGCGTCTCCTGCAGATCGTCGGGGTCGACCGCCTGCAGAAAGGTGCCGCGGTTCTTGGTCCGCTCCAGGAGCCCGAGGCTCTGCAGATGGGTCAGCACCTCGCGCATGGCGGCGCGGGAGACGCCGAACCGCGCGGCCAGCTCCACCTCGCCGGGGATCTTGTCCCCCGGGTTGACGTCGCTGTCGCGCAGGTACTGCAGGAACGCGCTGCGAAGCTCGGACATGCCCGATCCACTCCCGGTTGGGGCCACAGTCGATATGTCGACATATTAAGATGGTTTGCCGACCTGTCAAACGGAAAGCGGGAATTTTTCGGCAAAATGACGCGCTAACGAAACCCGAATTCGACACCGGAAGCCTGACGCCGTAGCTTTGGAACGCATCAGGCGGATGCCGAGGGGCGCGCCGGGACGGGAGGATGGGTTGATGAATAGCCGCACAAACGTGCTGTTTCTCTGCACCGGCAATTCGGCGCGCAGCCAGATGGCCGAGGGGCTGTTGCGCGAGATGGCGGGCGACCGCTTCCAGGCGCTCAGCGCCGGCATGGACCCCCGCGAGGCGGTGCATCCGCTTGCCGTCCGGGCGATGGCGGAGGCCGGCATCGACATTTCCGGGCAAGCGCCGAAGGGCGTGACTACCTATCTCGGCAAGGAGACGATCCGCTGGCTCATCGTGGTCTGCGACAAGGCGAAGCGGAGCTGCCCCACGGTCTGGCCGCTCCTGGCGGAGGAGAACCGCTTCTACTGGCCCTTCGACGACCCGGCCGACGCCGAGGGAACGGAAGAGGAGCGCCTCGCCGTCTTCCGTCGCGTCCGGGACGAGATCCGCGCGCGCCTGGAAGAATGGCTCCGGAAGGAAGGATAGCGGGCGGAAACCGGCGGCGCTGACGGGCACGCGCACAGCTTGTGTGTGCGACCGCACGGTGGCTATTCGGACGGGGCTTCCGGGGGCGGCGGTGGTGGCAGCGCCGGCGGGGTGCGGTCGATTTCGAACGGGATGTCTTTGTCCTCAGTGTTTCCCAGCCCCCCGTCGGGTCGACGCGGGGCGTCGCCGCCGTCGTCGTCCCCGTCGTCACCGATGCTGTAGACCAGGCAGCCGCCCCCGGTCCGCCGGTAGCGCAGCGGCATGCCGTCGAAGGGGTCGAGCGGGACCGCGTCCAGAAATTCGGGCACGAGTGCGTCCAGCGTCTCCGGAAACGCGCCGTTCGCCGCCCGGTACCGATCCGCCGCCAGCGCTACCCGCGCGGCCCGGACGCGGGCCAGAACGCGCGCGTCGTTCATGAATATCCTGTCCAACGCCGGCAGGATCAGGCGCGAAAGAATGGCATAACGCGGCAGATCGTCCAGCGAGGGAGCCGTCGCCAGGGCGGCGACCTGCTCCTCCACCGGCAGTTGCGCCTGCTCTACCCAGTGCCCCAGATGGTCGATGCAAGCGATTTTGTCCGCGAGCATGGCGCCGCTGTGCTCGTACAGCATGACCCCCATCCGTCCATCGGGGAAATAGTCAAAGCCGATTTTTTCCGTTTCAGGGCCAAAGACGGCCATGTTCATGGCGCGTTCGCCGGCAAAGGCGCGCTCCAGGCTATCCGAAGTTTCGTAATTCCGCAGTCGCTGGGCGAAATCGGCAGATGTTGCGGCCGGCAGCGGACCGTCATGGAGCATACGCTCCAGTGCGTTGAGCGCGATGCGCGCCAGGGCGGTCTGAACCAGACGGCTGACCAGCACAGGCTCCCGGTCGAGCGAGGCGACAAGACCCCACTGCGCTTCGAGGGCGGCAGAAACGGGGTCCAGCTTTTCGTCCGCTGCGGCCAGAGCCGCCTGCAAGCTGAGGAGTTGGGCGGCCAGTCGCGTCCGCCGCAGATGTCCGAGCTCGCAGTTGATCCCGTCGCGCAGGTCGACAGGCCACCGGCAGTGGGTCATCCCGGCCGCTTTGTGGATGAGGCGGAGGGCTTCGGCGTTGTCGTCCAGGTAAGCGGCGATCTCGGCACGGAGCTCGGGCGGGAACGGGGCGCCGGGCGGGGGGAGCTCTCCCTCCCCGAAGAAGGGGAGCCGGCTCTGTCGCTCGTCGGGCCAGTCGACGCGGCGGGCGAAGGCCTGGGCATACACCTCGGCCGCGTTCTCGCCGGGCGGCGGGGTGGGGTACCAGGCGTCGAGCTCCTCCAGCGTCGCCGGATAGCCCGCCGCACGGATGGCGTCCTCGCGCGCTTCGATAGCGCGATGGAGCAGCATGTGCACCACCGGCAGCGCCAGCAGTACGAAGACCACCAGCCCCACCGGGACAACCCACCAGCGGAACCAGCCGCGCTGCGCCTCGTCGTCGTTGGGGTCTGCCATGCCGCGTCTCCTGTCCCGACGGCAGGATACGCAGCTCCGTCCGCCGGGTCAAGCCGGAGCCGGGCCTCCCGGGGCCATTCCGGTCCAGGCTGCAGGCAGCTTGGCCTTTTTCGCTCAAACCCGGCGGCAGCGTTTCGGGAAAGGATCCCCTCTCCCGCTGGGAGAGGGTCAGGGTGAGGGATTGTCCAAACCGTCCGGTCCCTCACCCCGGCCCTCTCCCGGTGGGAGAGGGAGAACTGCACGACCCTGCGGGTGCACTGGTCGTCGGGCCCCGCGTCAGGCGCGGCGGCGGGCGCGGTAGGCGGCGGGGGTGAGGCCGGTCACCTTGCGGAAGACGCGGGTGAAGTAGCAGACGTCCGGATAGCCCACCCGCGCGGCCACCGTCTTGATCGCGTCGTCGGTGCGTTGCAGGAGAAGCTGCGCCCGTTCGACGCGCTTCTCCACCAGGTACCGCCGCGGCGGCGCGCCGAAGGCCTCCGCGAACCGGTTGGCGAAGTAGGTGGGGTGGAGGTGGACGAGCGCCGCCAGCGTGGCCACGTCCACCGGTTCGGCCAGATGCGCGTCGATGTAGGCGAGCACCGGCCGGAAGCGCTCGAACCGCTCCAGCCGCCCGGTCCAGTGCGGCCGCCCGCGCCGGACCAGCGGCGCCAGGAGGAGCCGCAGAAGCCCCTGCCGTTCCAGGCTCTCGCCCGGACCGGGAGCCCCGGCGAGCGCGACAATGCGCTCGAAGCGGGCCAGCCCCGCCGCGGTCGCATCCCCATCGGCGGGCCGGAGGCGCACCTCGCAGTCCGCCACGTCAAAGAGGCTCGCGCCCGCCGGCACGCGGGCGGTGAAGTGAATCCAGTAGAGCTCCAGCCCCGGCGAGGCGTGGTGCTGCAGCGGCACCCCCGCCGGCAGAAGCGCCACGTCCCCCCGCGACAGCGCCACCCGCCGGCCCGCCAGCACAAAGCGCCCCGCCCCCCCACGGACGCCGTAGAGCCGCGCGAACGGGTCGGCGTGGGGGTCGGGATCGCCCCACTGATTCCCGTCGAGCACCGAGAAGTTGGCGGTCAGGATCTCGACGCGGAGATCCCCCAGCAGGTCCGGCATCGCAGCCTCCGGCGGAACGCACCCGTGCGTCCGGTGCGGACAGCGTACCCCGAAACCTGTGAAAAGTCCAAGCTTCCCTGCGGCGCGTCCATAGATCCGGACGGCGGATTGGCCTACACATGGTCGATGGAAGGGGTCGAGAGCGGCCCCGGAAGCGACCCGGCCGACCCGTACCGCACCGGACACAGGAGAGGAGTGCAAGCAATGGCGAAGAAGATCAAGACCGACGGCGACACGAGCTGGTTCGTCCAGGACCGGTTCGGCATGTTCATCCACTGGGGCCTGTACGCCCTGCCGGCGCGGCACGAGTGGGTGAAGATGCGCGAGGAGATGGACGACGAGACCTACGAGAAGTACTTCCGCCACTTCGATCCCGACCTTTACGATCCGCGGATCTGGGCCGCCGCGGCGCGCAAGGCCGGCATGAAGTACTTCGTCATCACCACCAAGCACCACGAGGGCTTCTGCCTCTGGGATTCGGCCCTCACCGACTACAAGGCCACCAACACCCCGTACGGGCGCGATCTCCTGCACCCGATGGTGGACGCCTTCCGGGCCGAGGGGCTGCGGGTGGGGTTCTACCACAGCCTCATCGACTGGCGCCACCCGCACTTCCCGATCGATCCCCTCCACCCGCTCCGCAATCGCGACAACGCGAAGCAGATGAACAAGAAGCGCGACGTCCGCAAGTACGCCCAGTACCTCCACGGGCAGGTGGAGGAGCTTCTCACCGAATTCGGCCAGGTCGACATCCTCTGGTTCGACTTCTCCTACCCCGGCCGCGAAGACAACGGCCTCAAGGGCAAGGGGCACAAGGACTGGCAGAGCGAGAAGCTGCTGAAGCTCGTCCGCAAGCTGCAGCCGGAGATCATCCTCGACGATCGCCTCGACCTGCCGACCGGCTGGGACATCAAGACGCCGGAGCAGTTCCAGCCGCTCAACGGCATCAGGGTCGACGGCAAGCCCGTTGCCTGGGAGGCCTGCCAGACCTTCAGCGGCTCCTGGGGCTACCACCGCGACGAGTCGACCTGGAAGAGCCCGGAGCAACTGGTGCAGATGCTGGTCAACAGCGTCGCCGGCGACGGGAACCTGCTCATGAACGTCGGGCCCACCGGCCGCGGCGAGTTCGACCAGCGCGCGCTCGACGCGCTCGACGTCTACGGCCGGTGGATGCGCGTCCACGAGCGGAGCATCCGCGGCTGTACCGCGAGCAAGTACGCCCCGCCGCGCGACTGCCGCTACACGCAGAACGGCAAGCGCCTCTACTGCCACATCTTCGGCTGGCCGTTCCGGAACCTCCACCTCGACGGGCTCGCCGGCAAGGTGGAGTACGCGCAGCTCCTCAACGACGCGAGCGAGGTCCGCTTCCACGAGGTGACCGGCGACGAGAAGCGCCACCTCGACGACGGCCGCAAGAAGGGGTCGATCGTCCTCGACCTGCCGGTGGTGAAGCCCGACGTCACCGTGCCGGTGGTCGAGCTCTTCCTCAAGTAGCCTCGCCCGTCCGCGCCCGGCCTCCCCTCCGTTCCGGGGGGGAGGTCTGGCGTTCGGCGTCCAGATGCGCTAAGCTCTTCTGCCGGGTTCCGGAACAAGGAGACGCGCCATGCGCGAGAACGGACGCATCGCGGCCATCCGCGACGACACCATCATTGTCGAGATGATGCCGAAGGCCAGCGCCCGCTGCGCCGCCTGCCGGTGCTGCGGGGACGCCGCCTCGGGCGGGGGGCACCGCCTGACGCTCCGCCGCGGCGACCACGCCCGCCTTGCCGACGCCGCCGAAGGCGATCTCGTGACGCTGGACCTGGCGCTGCCGAACGCGGGCCTCGCTGCGTTTCTTCTCTTCGGATTGCCGCTGTTGACGCTCCTGGCCGGCGCGGTCATCGCGGCGTGGCTCGCCCCCGAGCGGGAGAGCACCGTCGTCCTCGGCGGCGGTGCGGGGCTGGTCTTCGGCGGGCTCTGCGTCTGGGCCGCGGGTCGGAGCATCGAAACGCGCCCCGGCGGCGTCACCGTCGTCGAGGTGGAGAAGGCCTCCACTGCGGCAAAAGAAAATCCTTCGAGCATGGTCTGAACACTTCGCAAAGCGTGTCCGGCGGGGTGACCTACGCGCTTTCGTGCCAGGCGGTGCGGAAGGCGGCGATCTGCGCCTGGAGCCACGGCCAGTCCCGCGCCTCCATGCGGTCGCGCGCGAAGAGCGGGCTCCCCACGCCGACGCCGGCGGCCCCGGCGGCGCGGTAGGCGGCCGCGTTTTCGGGGGTGACCCCGCCGGTTGCCAGCAGCCGCGCCCCGTCCAGCGGCCCCCGCACCGCGCGGATGTAGGCCGGGCCGAGCGTCTCGGCCGGGAAGACCTTGACGAGGTCCGCGCCCGCGGCGAGGCAGGCGTGGATCTCGGTCGGCGTGTAGGCCCCCGGCAGGACCGGCACGCCGCGTTCGCGACAGGCGGCGATGACGTCGGGCACGACGATGGGCGTGACGACGAAGCAGGCCCCCGCCTCCAGCGCAACGTGCAGCTCCTCCAGCGAACGCACCGTCCCGGCGCCGACGTTCATGCCGTCGCAGACGCGGCGGAGCGCTTCGATCTGCGCGGCCGCGTCGGGGCTGTTCATGGTCACCTCGATGCAGGCGAGCCCGCCGTCGCGGCAGGCGGCGCCGATCTCGGCGGCGTGGTCGCAGGCAAATCCGCGCAGGATGCCTACGACCGGAAGATCGTCAAACCGTTCCCAGGAAAACGCATCGCCCATCGCCGATTCCTTTCTCCCCTGTTCGAGGCTCAAGCGTCCGCCGCTGCGCGCGCCAGCACGTGCGGCAGGAGGATCGCATGCCCCCGCGCGGCGGCCGCGTCCACGTCCTCCGGCGGGAGAACGACGCTGCGCGTCTGCAGGCCCAGCACCTCGAGCGCAGCCCGATAGAGCGGCGCCAGGCCCGAGCCCGCCGCGAGTACGACCGGCGCGTCGTCGTCCCGGTCGATGCGCGAAAGCTCCCCGCCGATGAGGACGCCGCTCAGGCGCGCCGCGCACGCGTCGGCGGACAGGGCGCGCAGCACCGCGGCGGTCCGGACCCCGAAGAGAGCCCCCAGCGGCTCGTCCGCGCCCGCCCGCACCCCGTCGCGGAAGGCGGGTCCGTCGGCAACCGTCGCGTCCGGGGACAGGCTCTGCGCGAGAACGCTGTGCCCGGCGAGCACGTCGTAGAGCTCGCCCGTCAGGAAGGTGCGCCAGCCCGCCAGGCATCCGTCCCGCACGTGCACGTGCTTGCTGTGCGTGCCCGGCATCACGATGCGCACGCCGGCGGCGAGGGGCCGGACGAGCGGATGCTGCGCGAGACCGATGAGCTCGCACTCTTCGCCGCGGAGGTTGGCGTCGGCGGTCGCCACCCCGCTCACCAGCCCGACGGGGGGGCGGCCGCTCCGCACGTTGCGCAGCGACGCGCGGCTGCCGTCCAGCGGAAACGGCACATCCGCATACGGGACGTGGCGCCAGCCCCGCAGGCTCGTGACCATGCCGCTTGCCACGACCGGCAGGGCGGCGAGGTCCCGTCCCGCCGTTTCGGCGAGTTCGGCCATCGCGCTTTCGAGCACGGGCGCGAACAGACGGTCGCGGGCGGCGGCGTCCGCGTCCGGGGGCAGGGCGCCCGCGATGCGGCTGGCGCCCTCGTCCCGGCGGACGGTGTGGAGGATGGCGGGCGGGTCGCCCTCGACCAGGCGCACGCGGAGGCGGGTGCTGCCCCAGTCGCAACTGATGAACGTGGTCATGCGATTTGCCTTCTACGTCGGTTTGCGCCGCTCCGGCGGAACGGCCGGGCGCGCGTCATGCCGGGTGGAGATCGGCCAGGACCTCGCTGAACGGCCGGCTCGACGGCCCCTCCACGCCCGGATAGCGCGTCATGGCCCGGTGGCTTGCGTGCTGCCGGGTGTCCCCGGATGCCGGCCTCGGGCCGCCTTC